>NZ_JAPTGC010000002.1 GCF_026891935.1 Methanocorpusculum vombati
GCAAGCGCGACGGCAAATGCTCGCGAAGCTCCCACTCATCCCGTATCCTGCAACAACCGGCAGAAACATTCACCAGAAATCTCTTGACGCTCGTGAATCTCCCACTTGTTCCTTATCCTGCCACAGCTTCGCGAGCATTTTTAGCTGCGTTTGCGACAGCAACGCCGCCCGTCCGCTCGGACGGGATGGCGAGCAGCGTTAAGAAAATGCGACGAGCGAAGCCGCGCCGTTAGGCGCATCTGCGTTATCTGCGTTTTCTTTTTTCTTCCTACTCACTCACCACTCACTCACCTACAATGGAGAGCGTAGCGCCGCATCTGCGTTATTTGCGTTCTTTTTTTCAGGTATCCCATTCTACCCACTCCCCCACCCACAGCATCTCCAGAAAAAAAGGGTTGAGAGAAATTCTCAGATTATTTTTTCCCGTACTCTTTTCCGGCGTACTGATACTTCTCCGACGATCCGCCGTGCGCCACAATGTAGAGCCACTGATAGATCGATTTCATTGCGCCGAACTCAATGTACCGCCGCATCGAAAATCCGACCTTCAGATTTGTGTCCAGCCGGACACGCCCGTACTTTTTCATCCGGCGGGCGATCTCAAAGTCGTCACCCGCGTCCGCCGTGATGTACATCCCGGCTTCGAGGAACAGATCCTTTCGGAACGCCGTATTGCAGCCGAGCGTCATGTAGATCGTCCCCGTCCAGTATCCGATCCGGGACACAATATTGTAACCGAGCAGAGAGAGTTTGTGTTTGATTCCCGGCTCCAGCGGGTACACGATACCGTAGATGGTAGAGGCGTCAGGATATTTTGCAAAATCTGCCAGAACTTTCTCCAGCCAGTCGCGGGGAAGGAAACAGTCCGCATCGGTGGTTGCAAGGATATCGTATTTTGCCGCCATCGCCCCGTCATTGCGTGCGCCGCCGACCTTCTTGCTGGTCTGGATGAACACTTTGTCCGCATACTTTGCAGCAATCTCGCGGGTTTTATCTTTAGAGTTGCCGTCCACCACGATGATCTCGTACTGGTCGCGGGGCAGGGTCTGGTCACAGAGACTTTTGAGGCAGGCTTCCACGCCCTCCTCTTCATTGAATGTGGGAACGATTACGGATATCATGCGTTTTCCAGGTTTTGGACGTAATTAAGAACGCTGCGGATGCATCCGTCCATGTTCAGATACTCAAACTGGGAGAATCTTCCGACGAGATCAATACCCGCCGTTCCTTCGAGGTACTCGCGGACAGTTTTGATGTTTTTGAGATAGTCGAGATCATAGACGACGTAGGCGAATTTGAAGCGATCAACTGCGGTATGGACGACATCCGCAGCACTTGGCAGAATGCCCATACGGACGAGACCATCAACAGTGTGTGCTGCAAGTTCCTCATCAGTCATCTTCGAAACATCATCTCCTTCGTTGTAGGTGATCTCGGCGAGGACCGCGGCGCAGCCGTCCGGTGCCACATGGTGGGAGAAGTTGGAGGGGAAGGAGAGCCGGTTGAACATTCCCCATTCATCTTCTGGGACATACATCCAGGAGATGTCCGGGAGTGTTCCGCGGAATCCGACACTGACACAGGCAATAGAGTTGTAGCGGAGCGCCTCGCAGGCGTCCCGGACGCTGTCCGGCACGCCAGCGAGCATGGGCAGGAGAACCTGTAAGGGAATGGTTGAGATGATACGGTCTGCGGTGATGATTTCACTGCCGTTTCCGATCTCCCACCCGTCTGCGGTTTTCCGGACGGTCGTTACGGTAAAGTCTGTCCTGATGTTGTCGGTGACGGGTGCGGCAATCGCCCGGACAAGTGCTTCAATGCCGCCGTCGATGGGGTACGAGAAGACCGCCTGATGCGTGTATCCTTCGGTTTCGATACCGATAGCGGATTTGATGATGTCCTCGACCGGCGGGCGGGGGACTCTGCCGTCCATCCAGTGTTTGGACATGCGAGCGGTCGGGTAGTTCCAGATCTTTTCGTTGTAGGGGACAAGATAACACTCGGCGATTCCTTTGCCGAATGTTGCGTAGATCCAGTCGCGGAAGTTCTGCGGCTCGGCAACCTCGCCCTTTTCAACCGCTACGAGGTTTTTGATGTATTCGTTGATGCAGAAGAAAAGGTCGTCTTTGGGAAGTTCTGCGAGGCCGTTTTCAAAGGGGTATTTGATGTATTTGTGTTTGTAGTAGATTTTGGTATTGCGGTCCCGGGTATCACGGTTTTCTTCGAGGACGTTGTGCATGAACGCAAGAACGTCAGTGTCACGAGAGAAGATGATGTGTGACCCGCCGCAGTCAAAGGTAAATCCGTTACGTGTTTCCGATTGGCAGAGTCCGCCGATCTTTGCTTCTTTTTCCAGGACGGTTACGTCACAGCCGTGCTCGCTGAGGAGACGGGCAAGCGTAACTCCGGTTAAGCCTCCGCCGAGAATAGCCCACTTCACGCTTACATAGTGGGTTTTGGAAGAATATAATATGTGGTTAGGGGTGGGGTACGAGCGTTTTTTTCATCCACCCGGTGAGTTCGTCCCGCAGCCGCCGGTAGTCGGCAAGTTCATCGTCGCCCGCCCATGGTTCGGGCGAACGCACCGGGTGATAGATCAGATGAGTTGCTTTCGGGAGATGATCGCGTGCTCCCCAGGCATTTTCACAGAGGACAACAACTGTATCATACTGCCGGTCGGGCAGTTCGGTGAGGTGTTTTGCGTACATATCGGAACAGTCGCAGCCTGTTTCTTCCAGGATGCAAAGGACACGGGTGGAGATGGTACCCCGTGCTATCCCTGCGGAAAAGATTTCCCAGTCAGGATGAAGCATCCGGCAGACGCCTTCCGCAATCTGGGAACGGACGGAGTTGTAGGTGCAGAGGAAGAGGACGGACGGCATAGGGATCTCTGGTTTGCGGTGCAGGATAATAATTCTTGGGAAGGTACGCGGAAACGATACAGACTTAGTAATTCCGCACGATAATCTCCTCAGCCCCGCGCCGTCCCGCAACCTTCGCATTAATATACCGCAGAACCTGCACCCGTTCCACCGAGAACTCCGCATACATATCCAGAATCTCCGGCGCAACCGAGTTTGACAGCATCACCTGCGCACCCCGCCGGTCTGCCTCCCGGAACATCGCAAACAGCCGTTCCTGTTCTGCCATCCCGAACGTTCCCGTCGTATAGGAGGTAAAGTTCGCCGTTGCCGAGACCGGTAAATACGGCGGGTCCAGATATACAAAGTCCCCGCCCGAAATATGCGGCAGAACACCTGCAAAATCCCCTTCCAACAGAACAGCCGGCTCAAGCGCAGTCGCCAGTGCCTTCAGCACGGTTTCCTCCCCGAACTGTGGCGGCTTTGCATACCTCCCGAACGGAATATTATACTCGCCTCTCCGGTTCACCCGCCACAGCCCGTTATACCCGTGATGATTCAGATACAAAAACAGCGCAGCACGCTCCACACATGCATCCGTGCCCCGGATTGCATTAAACCGCCTCCTGCATGCAAGATACGCTTCCCGCGTATTCAGAAACTCCGGCTGCTGCACGGCGTCTGCGAGCTCCGCAGCCCTGTCGCGTACCATCCGGTACAAATTGATCAGTTCGGGATTTGCATCATTTAAAAACGCCTTCCCCCGCATTGCACCGGTTTTCCACAAATACAGATACAGCGCTCCTCCCCCGAAAAAAGGTTCAAAATAATTTTCAAAATCCTCCGGGCACCTCTCTGCAAGTTCGCCAAGCAGCTGCCTCTTGCCCCCCGCCCATTTCACCACAGGTCGTGGAAGAGAGGACTTTGTCACAAACATTATAATTAATGGGATGGCGGAAAGACATATACCTTGTCTATGATAAAAAAATCCCCGACACCCAGGACCCGTGCAGTCTTTGGCATGTGCGTACTGATTTTTCTTGCAGTACTTATTATGCCGGTCTCGGCGGGCGTCTCCCAGAGTACCATTGCTCAGGGCGACACGCTGTACGTCAGCGGTCAGGCACCCGGATCTCAACAGGTTGCTCTCTACTTCTTCGGTCCGAACTACTTCAAATATGCTACTGCCCAGGTAAATGACGGATCATACACCTATCAGCTCACCACCACGAGTGATATGTCCCCCTCACAGTACTACTGCGTCGTTCAGAGTCCCGGAACCGGCAGTACCTTCAGTGTAGGACCCGTAACCGTCGGCCAGACAACCTACATCACCGTCAAACCCGGAAGCGGTGTTCCCGCTGACGGTGACAGCTTTGTCGTACAGGGTCCAAACGCCTTACAGGGATCGCAGGCAGCCTATGCTCTGGAACAGATGCTCAAAAGTCCAAACATCCCCGATCTGTCCCAGACATTTACCTTCACCATTGACTACCCGATGATTACCATCAACCCGGTCGGTACCCTGTACATGGGCACACCCTTTACGGTTTCCGGAACCACCAACCTTGCGGCAGGAGATACGCTTCTTGTCGATGTCCGTGTAGCCTCCTTCTGGCCCATGAGCAAAGAAGAAGCCAATGCCCAGGACTCTGCATCCTGGTCCCAAGGGGATTCCGGCAGTGTGATTGTCCAGCAGGGAACCGCAAGCGGCCAGAACTTCTGGAGTTTCTCCGTAAACCCGCTGCACTCATCCCAGTATGAAGTTACGGTAACCGGCATTAAAACAGGTGCGACTGCATCTCAGCAGTTTACGGTCTCCAACCAGAGTGTACCGACCGTCGTCCCGACAACTGCGGCAACCACTGTGGCGACCACCGTTCCGACCACTGCCCCGACGCCGACTCCGTCACCCGGTTTTGGCCTGCTTGCAGCTGCCGGAGCACTTGGCGCTGTTGCTCTTCTGATCTTCAGAAGACACTAATTTCTTTGTATTACGGATGTTAGCGAAAAATATTTCGCGAACCTTTTTTTATTGCACATAACACGGGCAGCGGACGACCAGCAGTCCTGCCGCCGCATTCAGGCCAGCGACGATCAGAAACACCCCGACATATCCGGCCGGCAGCACCAGCAGTCCTGCGGCGAACGGCAGAGCTGCCATTCCCGCATACTGCGTCATATTGAACATCCCGTTCATCACGCCCTGCGGTTTTTTTGTCTCTGCAAGATAGTTCAGAACCGCCGCGGTAATCACGCCGAACACGGCGCCGACAAGGATCATGCCGAGAGGATTCACCAGCACAACAGGTACGGAAACGGCAAGCAGAATGCCTGCGACCCGCACCACCGAAAGGGAATCTGCGGTTCGCATCCGTGATGCCGCATACACAAACACTGCCGTTGCCACACTCATCAGCGCCGTCACCACACCGTTCACGTCAGCCGACGCACCGGAAAGCTCCGGGTATGCGGAGATGACCACACCGGTCGTTCCGCAGGATACAAAGAGGGCTGCCCACAGCCATTTGTGATATACCGCAATATCCTTCACCGCCGCAAACGGCAGAATATTTTCCTGTGCGGGCGCATCATCCGCAAGTCCCAGACTCAGCAGTCCTGCCGCCCCCGTCAGTATTCCGAATACCAGAACGCCTGCGTAGGCCTGCACGGATGCAAGCCAGCCGCTCACGACAAGTCCTGCAACCATGCCCACGTTCATCAGCGCAACGAACCCGCCGGCAAGTCTGCGGTGATCCGCCGCCGAGTTTACGAACGCCATTGCGGCGGAGACGAACATCCCCGTGAACAGTCCTTCGGCAAACCGGAGCGCCACGGCAGCTGCCGGGTCCGGATAGGAGATCCACAGCACAACTGCTGATACCAGCGTTCCAAACAAACCTATCCGCACCAGCGGTGTCCTCCCGAATCTGTCCGACAACATCCCTGCGGGAAACACCATGAGAAACGCGCCGAGGAAGTAGGCCGAGTACACCGCTCCCTGCATTCCGGGATCGGGTGCGATACTGTTTAAGACCGGCACAACCGCGTTGGAAAGAGCCATCGCTGCAAATGCACCCAGAAACAGCGACGTGCGGAAAATGGTCTGCAGTTTCATGAATCAGAGCAGCTCTGCATCCTTCCTGACTTCGTACTTCTGCAAAACCGTTCGCGGAAGCTGAGGAACGGCTTCTGCGAGCGGGACTGCGAACAGAAACTTCGGTTCGTCCGCAAAACCGTGCAGACCGATAATGACAATGCAGGGGTTTTCCTCGGCTGCTGCGTAGGTCTGGTATGCGGCATATGTCTCGGGAGTGACCCACGGCAGGTAGACTTCGCCGTCTTCTCCGGTGAACATTCTGCTCCGGAAACAGGTGATGAGATCAAACCGCGCCTCATCTCTGTTGCGGACGCAGACCACGTCCGGTTCGCCTGCGGCGCGCTCCTCACGATCGGCAACGGAGTATGCGTCGCCCAGCCGGTTCATGACATACTCACGGAACGCTACGGCCACAACCGGATTTGTGTCGTCGGGGTCTGCGTCGGGATCGGGATACCAGACACCGAGCGCCCGTTCAAGCTGGCCTAAAATGCCCATACGTATTTCTTGTATCTCTGTCCTCTTAAAAAAGCGGGTGCGTCATCGTGCCAATTATCTTATAAGAAAACCACATAATAGTATTCTAAGAGAGACCAGCCCCATGGAACACGCAGAGATCATTACGAATGCCTACAACTTCACGAAAAATGCTTTCTTCAGCATTACGCAGTTCCCGCGGTGGATAGTGCTGTTCTTCTATATTGTCGGCCCGATTATTGTGGGCTTCATTGCGGCAACGATTGCATTGCAGCTGATTGTTCTGCCGATTCTGGTGAGTATTCTTGTCGGCCCGGACTTCGGATTTACCCGTGAGGTTCTTTCGGGCCTTTTACAGTATCTTGCTCTGTTGCTCGGACTGTCCTGCATTTTCTTTGTTCCGTTAATGCAGGGGTACTGTTATCGTCTGTTCCGTTCCGGCGATTCGATGCCGGATACGGGAAACCTCTGGGGACTGTTCTTCAACGGCTGGAGAATCAATATTACCGTTATCATCTATGCAATTCCGCTGATCATCATCTCGGTAATCTATATGCTGATCTTTATGTACTTCTTCCCGGATACGGGGATGTACTCAACCGCGGATTTCCTTGAGACGGAAGGAATGATCTATGTGGGAACGGTCTTTTCCTATGCTGCCATTCAGTTTATTACAACGCTGATCGTTCTTTTGTTTGCGTTTATCGGGATTACACATCTCTGCCGGACAGGTTCTATCCGTGAGGCGGTGAGCCTGAAGACGATCACCGGGATTATCAGCAAGATTGGCTGGTACGACTACATTCTGTCGCTGGTGGTTATGAGTATTCTCTACCTGATGGTGACGTTTGTGGTGGTGTCGCTTTCGCAGCTGTTCTCAAACAATATTGTTATTATGACGGTGCTGTATATTCTCTACATCTTCGCGCTTGTGCCGATTACGGTGTTCTTCATCAGGTACCTTTCCGAGGTCTATGACACGGCCTTCCTTCCGGAGGAAGTTGATGATGAGGAGTTTGATTTCTTCTAACTCCTCATCTCCTGTGCGCCTGATCGTTTCCTTTCTGCATCCCTTCCCCCGTCAGTCGCTGTGACCGCAGTTTCCTGAGGTTCATCCATACTGCCTGCGGCAGTACGGATGAACCTCAGATTAGAAATAGCAATCCTGCCCAATATATTCTCACTGTGCCGCACGAATACAAAAAATATCCGCACCCGCGAAAAAACCGTCCGCAAAAAAAATCCCAGACCAGAAAGCCCGCAGAGAAAACTCCGCGAAAAGAGATTAAGCCGGGCTATTATGTTGCCGCCGACAGTGATGACTATCTCACCAAATATCTTTACTGGTGTCCGCACTGTAATGTCCCGCTCGTTGCAAAAACCTGCTCGTGCAAAGCCGAGACCACGAAGATTCCTCTCCAGCAGCCCTATGATGTCCGCCCGGTTCTCAAGGCCGATCATGATCTCCTGCAAACCCTCATCTGTGACCGGTTCGGGCCCCGCGTTACCCTCCCGCAGGTGATGATCTTCAACAAGGCAGGCGGTCTTGACCGTAATGATCTCATCATCGCAAACGGTGTACGGTTCGCCTGGCTCTGGTTTGATCCGGTCACCCGCACCTTCCGGCTCGATATTGAAGCAGAAGCCCTTCCCTACCTCCTCGGAAAAGCCGAGAGAAACATCATTGACCTGGAAACCGCAGCAGTTTCTCTTCCTTCCGGCAGACTCGGCGGAAAAAAAGTTGCCGTCACCGCACCGGAGGCGACGGACGGTGTGGTTATTCTGAAGTACAAATCCAAGTACGGTACCGGTATCTTAAAGGACGGGGCAGTCCGCATCAAAGAACTGGTCAGCGTGCAGCCGAAACTCGGTATGGCAAACCCGTCGTGGGCTGACGTTGTGGAGAAAAATGCCTTCCATCTCAAAAACATGGAGCGCACGGCGGTCCGCGAGATCAAACAAAATCTCAGCCTCGCGCCTGCGGCGAACTGCTCCTTCTCCGGCGGAAAAGACAGCACCGCCGTCTGGCACATTGCCCAAAAAGCCGGTGTTTCGGATGCGTTCTTCATTGATACCGGTCTTGAGTTCCCCGAAACGATTGAGTTTGTCAAAAGCCAGAATGTCCGTCTCATTCAGAAGGCCGGAGATTTCTGGCAGGCCGTTGAGAAGGCAGGTCCGCCCGGCAAAGATCACCGCTGGTGCTGTAAACTCCTCAAACTCAATCCCCTGAAGGTCCATCTTGCCGAAACCGGACCCTGCGTAACCGTTCAGGGCAACCGCTGGTATGAGTCATGGAGCCGTGCCTCGCTTGATGCCGTTTCCCAGAACCCGAACAATCCTCTGCAGATCAATCTCTCCCCCATTCGTTCCTGGCGGGCGCTTGATGTCTTCCTCTATCTCTGGCTGCGGGAAGTTCCGTACAACCCGCTCTATGAACGCGGATATGAACGCATCGGCTGTTACCTCTGCCCCGCCATGCTGGAGTCGGAACTTGCAACGATGCATGAAACCCATCCCGCGATGGCCGCACGGTGGGATGCGTTCCTCACCCGCTGGGCTGCCGACCGCGGTCTTCCGCCTGAGTTCATCAGCTGGGGGTTGTGGCGGTGGAAGGAGCTTCCGCCCAAGATGCAGGAGCTTGTCCGGGACGCGGGTCTTGATCTCTCCGAAAAACCGGTGAAGCGCAGTACTCCTTCCTCGGTTGCCCATCTCATGCCGGAGGGGAAAGCAGGCGATATTGTGGACGTTGATGATGACGCCGGCGCTGTCCCGGACTGGGAGTTGCTGAGAAGTCAGTTCCCCATGATCGGGGATCTGATCTATCTCGATAATGCGGCAACCTCCTTTGCCCCGGAATGTGTACTTGCCGCCATGGATCAGTTTGAACGCAGTTACCGGGCAAACGTAGGCCGGGGTGTTCACCGGCTGACGAGGATTGCAAGCCAAAAGTACTGGCACGCCCACGAGAAAGCCGCTGACCTCATCAACGGGGAGGGAGGCATCACGGTGTTTGTGAAAAACACCACTGAAGCGGTTACCATGATCGCCCGCGGACTGAACTGGCAGCCGGGCGATGTGATTGTAACCACCGCTCTTGAGCACCATTCCAATCTCCTTCCCTGGCGTGCGCTGGAAAAATACGGGGTCATGCTCCGGATCGTTGGTCTTCGCCCGGACCTCACGCTTGACATGGACGCGTTTTCAGCAGCAATGGACGACTCCGTCCGGCTGGTTGCCGTAACGCAGGCATCAAACGTGACCGGCACTATTGTGCCGGTCACAGATATCGCCGGACTTTGCCGCAGATACGGTGCTCTCCTTGCGGTTGATGCGGCCCAGTCTGTTCCCCACATGCCGGTTGATGTGCGGGCGCTGGGTGCGGATTTCCTCTCCTTCTCCGGTCATAAAATGTGCGGACCTACCGGAACCGGCGTTCTCTGGATGAAAGAACCGATATTAGAACCCCTGTTCCTCGGTGGCGGTATGGTAGAACAGGTTACCGACGACGGGTTCACCCCGGCGGAAGGCTTCCACCGATACGAAGCCGGAACGCCGAACATCGCAGGCGGCATCGGTCTTGGCGAGGCCGCCGCGTTCCTCAAAGAGATCGGTATGCATCAGATCGAAGTACGGGAACGGGAGCTTTGCAGCAGACTGATCGAAAAGCTCTCCGCCGTCCCCGGCGTGCGGGTCTATGCACCCGTCGACCCGGTGCAGCGCATCAGTGTTGTCTCCTTTACGATTGAGGGCATTCCGCCGCATGAGGCCGCGGCCTATCTGGACGAGGAAGGCGGTATCATGGTACGGTCCGGCATGCACTGTGCCGAACCGCTGATGCGCCGGCTCGGCTGTCCTGACGGAACCATCCGGGCAAGTCTTGCCTTTTACAACACCGAAAGCGAGATCGATACCCTTGCCGCAACCGTCCGGGAGATGCTGTCATGAAGACTGTTCTTACGCTGCTCGTGGATTGTGCCGGCATGTTTGAGGGCGGCAGAACTGCCGCCGCAAATATGCCCGTGAAAAAATTCATTGCAGGTCTGCCCGCCGACCTTCCGGTACGCATCCTCCGTTACTCCGACACTGCCATGTGGCATCTCGGCCCTGAACCGGTTCCGGCCGGTGAGGTGGAGTGGACGGATCTGCCGTCCGGCGGCTATCTCTCCTCACTTGCCCATGCCGCAAACCTCGCGGGACAGAGCCTTGCTGCGGGGCCGGATATCCGAAACGTTGTGCTCCTCGTTTCCGACGGCGCTCTCTCCGATCCCGAAGAGATCGTGCAGGCGGTGCTGGCAAAAAGATTTGATGCCGCAGTCATGCGTGCTGCCGTCCCGCTGACCGCTGATGCGGATACGGCTGTTCTCCGGATGTTTACAGGGGACAATATTTTTGACTCATCCATTCTCCGTGACCCGCGCCCCCTGCTTGCCTCCTTCGGGGAGTCTGCCGCGTCGTCCGTCGTCTCGCATACAGCATCAGTCACGATCACTCTCTCCTGTACGATTGACCTTGGGGGCGGAGACTCCTTTTCCCTTTCCGTATCCGGTACTGATATCTCCGCAGTACAAGAAGAGATGCAGTCCTGTCTTGCGGCGTTCGGCACTGAGGATGAATACGTCCGGGACAAAATTGCCGGATATGTCCGGCGGGTATTCTAATATCTCCTTCTTTTCTGCCGGACAACCGGCGTCTGTTCCGTTTCAGTCACCGTTACGCATGACTTCAGTTCGTCTGCGGTAAGTTTTTCTGCGATCTCGGTTACATTCACTGCCTCATACTGGTGCGTCTCCTCTTCGCCGATGAGCTGAACCGCTGCGGTCCGGAGGGATTTTCTGCCAAATATCTTTATGATATCATAGGGTTTGATGTATGCAAACTCGTCGTAAATCTCCGGATAGAGAACCCGGAGCTTTGCAACATCAACACTGCGTCGTTTTCGCACGGGAACCACCAGCTGGTATGCGGGATGTTTGATCTTTTCCGTCCGGATTTTTTTGATTTCTTTCTCCCGCCGATAGGTATATTCCGCCTGTAACTTTGTTAACGCTTCCAGAAGGCATTGATAGAAGAACACTTTTTCGTACGGATCGTCCGGTTCACCCGGCAGTCCGTCCCTGATGTCATATATCAGCTCTTCTGTTTTGTCCGATGTTGATCCCATATACGTTGCGTGGTATGTTGTCTTGTATCGACAAGAGTGTTTCGGCGCTGTTGGACATTTTTACAGAACCATGGATGCGTACGAGGGATTCAAAAACACGCCCAATCCGTACCCTCTGAATCATGCCGGATTGTTAGGGACCTGCCAAAACTTTGGGGTAAAGCAAACCAACCCCTCACTTTCAATACCTTAGCCCTCCAATATAAGAAGCATTATTAAATTTGAAACTGCGGGGACACACGAGTGAAGTATGTAGTTGTAACCGGCGGTGTGATGAGCGGCCTTGGCAAAGGCATCACCGCTGCGTCCATCGGACGAATTCTCATCAACAGAGGTTACCACGTAACCTCCGTCAAGATCGACCCGTACTTAAACATTGACGCGGGCCTCATGAACCCGGCCCAGCATGGAGAGGTCTTCGTGTTAAAGGACGGCGGCGAGGCTGACCTTGACCTGGGAAATTATGAACGGTTCCTTGATATTGAACTCACCAGTGATCACAATCTGACCACGGGAAAGATCTACTCCTCCGTTATTCAGAAAGAGCGCCACGGCGACTATCTCGGGGCAACTGTCCAGATCATTCCGCACATCACCGACGAGATCAAAGACAGAATCAAATATGCCGCAGAAAGCTGGACCGATAAAGACGGCAACCATGCAGAGATCTGTATTGTTGAGGTCGGCGGAACGGTTGGCGACATTGAAAGTATGCCGTTCCTGGAAGCCGTCCGTCAGATGCACTGGGAGTACGGCAACGGTGACTTCGTTCTCGTTCACGTGACCCTGCTTCCGGCGGACACTATGGGAGATCTCAAAACCAAACCTACGCAGCACTCCGTCAAAGCGCTGCGGGAACTGGGTCTTGAAGCGGATCTTATCGTAGGCCGCAGTACGCTGCCGGTCTCGCTTTCCACCAAACGCAAGATTTCTTCCTTCTGTGATGTTGATGTCTCTGCCGTCATCAGCGCAACAACCGCCCCCGATACGTATCTTGTTCCCATGGAGCTGGAAAAGGAAGGAATGGCAGACATTCTCCTGCCGCTCCTGAAGCTTTCGCCCGGCAAACCGGACAACAGCTGGTACTCCCTCGTCTCCCGCGAGTACACCAACCGCGTCAGAATCGGTATCATCACCAAATACGGTGTGGAAGATGTCTATATCTCCATCAAGGAAGCACTCAAACATGCGGGCCGTCAGCTCTCGACCGAGGTTGTTATTGAGTGGCTCGATGCAGAACACTACACGAATGCTGACCTTGCCGATCTCGACGGTATTCTCATCCCCGGAGGATTCGGCAACCGCGGTATCGAAGGCATGATCGGTGCCATCACCTACGCACGCGAGCACAATAAGCCGCTCCTTGGTCTCTGTCTCGGGTTCCAGCTCTCAGTTATTGAGTTCTCCCGCAACGTTGTCGGATACCGTGATGCAACCAGCGCCGAGATGGGCGACGGAACGCCGGTCATCGCCCTCCTGCCTGAGCAGGAGGGCGTCGATGACCTCGGCGGAACTATGCGGCTCGGTGACTATCCGGTTCAGCTTGCGGCAGATTCGCGGCTCGCTGGACTCTACGGTGCAACCGAAGTGGTTGAACGTCACCGTCACCGGTATGAGGTCAACCCCGAGTACATCGATGCGATCGAGGCGAAAGGCCTGCGGTTCGTGGGACGGAACGGACGCCGCATGGAAGCGCTTGAACTTCCGGGCCACCCGTACTTTGTCGCAACCCAGTTCCACCCTGAGTTCCGGTCCCGTCCTACCCGTCCCTCGGCACCGTTCGTCGGCTTTGTGAAAGCCAGTCTTGAAAACCACACCCGCAAAGAGTAAACCATGGAATCCATTCTTGTCCTTGACTTCGGCGGCCAGTACAACCAGCTGATTGCCCGCCGCGTCCGCGAGGCGAACGTCTATTGTGAGGTGAAACCCTGTACGGTTTCGCTTGACGAGATCAGAGCCGGAAACTACATGGGTATCATCTTTACCGGCGGCCCTGCTTCGGTGTATGCTGAAGGCGCTCCCCGTGTGGATGCCGGTGTTTTCTCGCTGGGGATTCCGATTCTTGGCATCTGCTATGGTGCGCAGCTGACCGCGTTTACCCTCGGAGGAAAAGTTTCTTCCGGAGCAACGGCGCAGAGCCGCGAGTACGGCAAAACACCGCTTTCGCTCCGTGAGAGTCTGCTCTTTGCCGGAATCCCGGAGGAGACATCCTGCTGGATGAGTCACGGTGACTACATCAGCGAACTTCCCGCAGGATTCCGTGCCACGGGGGCGACACCCGGCTGCCCGTTTGCCGCGCTCGAAAATCCGGACAAAAAGATCTATGCGGTTCAGTTCCATCCGGAAGTTCTGCACACCCCTGAAGGCATGACGATGATCCGGAACTTCCTGTATGGTGTCTGCGGCTGTACCGGAACATGGCATATGTCCTCGTTCGTGGATACTATGGTTGCACATCTGAGGGAGAAGATCGGCGACAAAAAAGTGCTCTGTGCGCTTTCCGGCGGTGTGGACTCGTCGGTTGCCGCGGTCCTTGTGCATAAGGCGGTCGGTAAACAGCTGACCTGCATCTTTGTGGACCACGGTCTGCTGCGCAAGAACGAGGGAGATGAGGTGGAAGAGGTTTTCAGAAACCAGTACGACATCAATCTTGTCCGCGTGAACGCGGAGGAGAGGTTCCTTACAAAACTTGCCGGCGTCTCCGATCCCGAACAGAAACGCAAGATTATCGGTGCAGAGTTTATCCGCGTCTTTGAAGAGGAGGCAAAAAAGATCGGCACGGTCGATTTCCTCGTGCAGGGTACGATTTATCCGGACGTGATCGAGTCGGGCCCCGGGAATGCGGCGGTTATCAAGAGCCACCACAATGTCGGCGGTCTTCCGGACCACGTGGACTTCAAGGAGATCATCGAACCCCTGCGCATTCTTTTCAAAGACGAGGTGCGTGCTGCGGGAGCGGAACTTGGTATCCCGGAGAATCTTGTCTGGCGTCAGCCGTTCCCGGGTCCGGGACTTGCCATCCGGGTAATTGGTGACATCACCAAAGACAAGCTCGACATTCTCCGCGATGCGGATGCCATCTTCCGCGAGGAGATTGCCGCAGCCGGTATGGGCCGTGCCGTTAACCAGTACTTTGCGGCCTTAACCAACATGCGCAGTGTCGGTGTCATGGGCGATGAGCGTACCTATGACTACGCTATTGCGCTGCGGGCGGTTACGACGACGGACTTTATGACCGCCGACTGGGCGCAGATTCCGTATCCTGTGCTGGAAAAAATTTCCGGCAGAATCATCAACGAGGTTCGCCATGTGAACCGTGTTCTCTATGACATCACGAGCAAACCTCCGGCAACCATCGAATATGAGTGATACTTATGCCAACTTCCAAACAACTTGATGCAAAATACTACATGCCCGCGTTCGGACGGGACATGGAGATCGTCCGGGGCAGAGACTGTCATGTCTGGGACAGTACCGGAAAGAAATATCTTGATCTGGTCGCAGGTATTGCGGTGTGCAGTACCGGCCACTGTCATCCGGCAGTGACCGCTGCTATCTGCAAACAGGCGCAGACGCTGATTCACTGCTCAAACCTCTATTATGTGCCGGGACAGGCAGAGCTTGCAGCAAAACTGTCGAAGGCGTCCGGTCTTGGCAAGGTCTTCTTCGGCAACTCGGGTGCCGAAGCAAACGATGCGGCGATGAAGCTTGCTATCCGGGCAACCGGCCGCCACGAGTTTGTGTCCTTTGAGCATGATTTCCACGGACGAACGGTTGGTTCGCTTGCCTGTACCCACAAGCCTGCGATCCGGGTACCGTTTGAGCCGCTTGGAATTCCCTGCAAGTTCGGGCCTTACGGAGACATTGAGGCACTGAAAGACCTTGTGACGAAGAAGACTGCTGCGGTTATGTTTGAGCCGATTCAGGGAGAGACCGGCGTCATTATTCCGCCGGATGATTTCCTTCCGGGAATCCGCGACATCTGCGATGATACGGGTGCCCTGATGATCTGTGACGAGGTGCAGACGGGTATGGGCAGAACCGGGAAATGGTTTGCGTTCCAGCACTCTGCGGTTCAGCCGGATATTATCAGTCTTGCCAAAGGTGTTGCGTCCGGTATTCCAATGGGTGCAATCATCGCCCGCGAGGGTCTGGAGTTTACCCGCGGAGAGCACGGCAGTACGTTTGCCGGAGGGCCGGTTGCCTGTGCTGCCGGAAATGCGACGTTTGATGTGCTGAAGTCTGTTGTGCCGAAGGTTGCGGCGAAGGGCGAGCGGTTCAGAAAAGGTCTGGCGCATCTGAACCCGCGGGTTCGGGGTCTGATGGTCGGATTTACCGCTGGGGAAAAATCTCCGGCGATTGCGGAGTACTGCCGCGAACACGGTGTGTTAATCAATGTTGCCGGCGGCGAGAATATCAGAATTGTTCCTCCGCTGGTTATTAATAACCGGGAGATCGATCACGCAATTGCAATCATCAATGAAGCAGCAGAGTCCGTCTAAAGAAGTTCTCTGCCGTGAACTCTACACAAAGACGGGCTACGTCTTTGCGAAGTCTCCGGCTGAGATTGCGGCTGCGTCAGGATTTGACGAGGTCGCGATGCTTGGCAGTAATGAAAATCCGTATCCGCCGTCCCCGGCGGTGCTGGAGGCAGCTGCCGCCGCACTTGCGGCGGCGAACCGGTATCCGGACCCGAAGGCGGGAGAGTTTGTTGCGGCACTCCGCCGGTATATCTGTGATCATCCCGTGGTGACTTCGGGTCTGGGGATGGACGGCGTGATTGAAACCGTGATCCGGGCACTTGTTTCGCCGGGAGAGAAGGTCGTCGTTTCCACGCCGACGTTTTCCATGTACGGTCTTGCGGCACGGGCTGCGTCTGCGGTGGTAGTGAATGTGCCGCGTGCGGCGGATTTTTCGGTGGATGTTGATGCGTTCATTGCCGCGGCGGCGGATGCGAAGCTGTCGTTTCTGTGCACGCCGAACAACCCGACCGGAACGGTTACGCGTGCGGCGGATATTGAGCGGATTTTATCCGGGATTTCCGGCGTTCTGTTCCTCGATAATGCGTATGTGGAGTTCTGCGATACGGATTATCTGCCGCTTCTGCAGAAGTACGATAACCTGATTATCGGCAGGACGCTTTCCAAGGTGTATGGTCTTGCGGGTCTGCGGGTCGGGTACGGGTTTGTGCCGGCCTGGCTGGAAGGGCCGTATGCGGCTGCGGCAACACCGTTTACGCTGAACCGCGTGTCGGAGGCTGCGGCGGTTGCGGCGGTTGCGGATACTGCCTACCGCGATACGTTCATTGCCCATGTGCGGAAGTGGCGTGAGACGTTTGTCCGCGAGATTCCGTTTCCGGTTCTTGCGAGCGGAGCAAACTTTGTGCTGTTTGATGTTGCCCCGATGACGAGCAACGAGGCGATGGAAGCGTTTGCGCGGGCGGGTGTGCTGGTTCGGTCTTGTGCAAGTTTCCCGGGTCTGGGCGAGACGTTTGTCCGCGTGTCGGTGGGGGATGTATGGGAGAATGAGCGGTTCCTTGCGGCGGTGAAGCGTCTGTGATGATCGGAATTACCGGGACGCCGGGGACGGGGAAGTCTGCGGCGGCAGCAGAACTGCGTGCCCGGGGGTTTTTGGTTGTTGATCTGAAGACGACCGTTGCTCCTTATGTGGTGGCGCATGATGCTGTCCGCGATGCGGATGAGGTGGATGTGGATGCGTGGGCGGATGCGTTTTCCTATACGGAGGGGTATGTGGAGGGGTCGCTTGCGCATTTTCTTGCGTGCGATAAGATTGTTGTTCTCCGGTGCAGGCCGGATGTGCTGAAACTCCGCCTTGCTTCCCGCGGATATGCGGCGGCGAAGGTTGCGGAGAATTGTCAGGCGGAGGCGCTGGATGTGATTTTGTCGGAGACTGCGGATATGTTTGCTTCGGAACAAGTATATGAGATAGATACGACAAATAGAGATGTAGTTTCTGTAGCAGATCTGATTGTTTCGTTTGCGGCAGGTGAGATTCCTGCGTCGTTTGGGACAATCGACTGGTCAGAGTTTCTGGACCCGATGTTATGACGCTTGATTCCTTCCGCCCGAAAGTTGCTTTTATTGTGACGCCGCTTGCCAAGGCTATTGCTGCACTGCACCTGACGCCGAATGCCTGTACGGTGCTGGCACTTCTTGCAGCTGCAGCTGCGGGGGTGTTTTTTGGTGTTGGTGAGACGTTTGCGGCGGTTGTTCTGGTGTTTGTGAGTGCGTTTTTTGATGCGATTGACGGGGCGGTTGCCCGGCTGACGGGGATTGCAAGTCCTGCGGGGGATTATCTGGATCATGTGTTCGACCGGTATGCGGATATTTTTATTATCACGGGTATTTTTGCGTGGGGTACGGTTGCGTGGACGTGTCAGGTTCCTGCCTGGGCTATCGGGGTGTTTGCGCTGACGGGTGTTCTGATGTCGTCGTATCTGGGGACGCAGGCGCAGGCGGTCGGGCTGAAGCGAAATTATGGCGGGATTCTGGGCCGGGCAGACCGGCTGGTGCTGCTGCTGGTGTTCGGTGCGGTTGAGGTGGTGGTTCCGGTGCCGCTGCTGTTCGGGCTTCCGGCGCTCGGCTGGCTGCTGGTGATCTTTGGGGTGTTCGGCCATGTTACGGCAGTTCAGCGGTTTGTGAGCGGCTGGCGGGAGCTGAACGCACCGAAAAAAGAATAACTTTTTTCTTTGTCCGGAATACTTTACAAAAAGTAATCTATACTCAGGTAAATTTATCGTTGTCTGCGTCAATACTTGAAATTCGTAGGACCTCATGTATCAGGACCCGTGAAACGTGTTGGCAACGACTGGTGTACAGACTGGTTTTTTTCACGATAGATGCATTTCCTGCAATGGAGATTTATTTCATGAGAAAAAACAGTTCAGACGTACCCGGTATCCTGCTTCGGACTATGATGCTGGCGGGTATCGTTATACTTTTTGCCGCAGCTTTTACCGGTTCGGCAGCCGCTTCCCCTGCATATGAGGACACAGCCATCATGGTATTTACTGACTGGCACTCCAACGAGGCCGCATATCAGAGCATACTGGATGCAGTCAGTGCCGAGGCAGACAAGCACCAGTCGGTGATTGTCTGCTTCAATGGCGACAGCGAAACCCGTGTTACCAGTCCCAGTAACATGGATAAATTTAGTCCGGTGACCATCCCGAAAAATAGTGTAAGTGTATGGCAAGAGTCCCAGCACACGAGATTTATGGATCTTGTCGGGGATCTGCTGAAAAATCCCAAGGTTATCATTATTATGGGCATGGGAAATCATGAGCTTGCTATAAATCCGAAGGGTTCCAGTTCCAAGGAGCTGGCCTCGTATTTCACGAAGCTTCAAGAACTGACCGGGACAGATTTTAACAACCGGTTCTATATCGTCAATACGGATCTCGCCTGGAAGTCCGGCGGTTCAATGGACGAACTGTATGGGGAGACGATCCACCGTTCGGTTATGATACACGGTATCACCTTCCTGGCAGTTCTCGGATCAAATGTTGTTCGGGAAGATATGGGACATGGCAAAGTCTTACTGTACGATAAAAGTCAGTATCCGGGGATGGGTGACTCCGGGGATAAGGATGTTGCGTCAACCAGAGTCATAAACGAAAATATGAAAAACCATGTTTACCAGGAGATTTTAAAGACACATCCCTCCGCATGTGTGCTGTTGGCCCATTCCTCGTATAATACTATCAAAGATTGTGTGTATTATCTGAATCGGACAGGGCTGCCAAAGAACACCTATCTGTTCACCGGCCATAATCATGCAAATGGAGGAATTAATAAGAATTCCAAAGAAGACAAAAATATTAAGTATGATCTTCGTGCACAGATTCAGCCGAAACCGTTCGGCAGAGGTGTTGCTGTTGTGTATGCGACGCCGAACGGGGAATTTGTCAGTGATTCAGAGAAAAGACTCACTATCTGAACATTCACTTTTTTAAAATTTTTTTATCGCTATGCAAAGGGGACTCCACCAACCCTGTCCGGTGTTGCCCATAAAGTTCCGATACCTACGGAAAACACTGAACACACTGAAAGAAAAAAACATCACGAAACATACGTAAACAACACGGAAATAATGCGTTGAATGGAAATTTTGTGATGTTACCGACCTGTTCCGTGATGTTTTTTGTTTCCGTGTGTTTCGTGGGCTAAAAATCGATCAATGACGATCATTCATAGGCAATAAACGAATTTATGGAAAACGCCACCCTGTCCGGCAAACATTTATTTAGGTTCCTTGTGTATTTTAAACTGAGTGGTATCTGTACTATGGTATGTGTTGAAGTGTTTCTGAAAAGAATCAGTATACTGGTATCTGTTTTGCTGATTGCTGTGCTGTTTTTTCTTCCCGTTTCCGCCGCCGAGATGAGTAGTGTTTCTCTGAACATAACCCAGCCGTCGCTTTCTGAGACAACGTATGCCGAGATGCGTGACTTCTATGTGTATGGATATTTTCAGAATTCCGGCGATCCGGCAAATGTGCGGGTAACGCTTCTGGATGATGCCGGTCAGACTGTCAGAACGGTTCTCAGTGCGGTGAACGATGCGGGAGTGACACCTGCTGAAAGCGTTGATATGAGCGGTATTGACAATTCGTGGGGAACTATTCTTGCGGTTGAAAAAATCACCAGTCCGGGAGGGATTGCCAATGGAACAAACAAACTTCTGGTGAATACCGATCCCGGCTACTATCTGGCGTTCGTTCAGGGCGGGGCCACCAAAGAGATCAGCGGCAGTTATACGGATTCGGGAACCCGGTACCCTGCGGATCTTACTATGGGAGAGTACACCATTGTTGTTGAGGTGCTGGACCCTGCAACGAACGAGCCGATGCTGTTCAAAAACACGGATACTTCCGAGATCGTCGGGCGTGTTTCCCGAAACATCATGTTTGGTTTAACGAATACGTCTCTGGGCATGTTTACGCCGGAGGAAAATAAAAACAATGTTGCCGAGTACGCAGCACTGCATAATCTCCGGATGTATGTCGACTGGTTCCCCGGATTTTTCCAGCTGCCTGACGGGAGTGCAGGCTACCGGATTCCTGCATACTGGCAGGCGAATAATGCGGTTGAGGTGGTAAATAATCTTCCGGGAACCAAAGTCGACAACGCCGCAGCGGCGAATAATACCATGCTGATCTATAATATCGGCAGTACCAGTACAACCTATCAGCTGGAGCTTGCGGCAATTGTTCAGTATCATCTTGTTGATTCTCCCAACACAGTCTTCCGCTATTATGATATCGGGGAAAGTTCGATGATCTGGACGGATGAGGATACCGGCGAGACCATGATGCTTGCCGGTACATCCCGGCCCTTTCCACGGGATTCACGGGTGATTTATACAAGAGCCGATAGTTCGTCATCCGAGATTCCGGCAAACACGGTTTCCCGTCTGCCCAACTTCACGAAAACCGTTGATACCACCCCGTATGCGGTCACGGTTACGCAGGGGGAGTATCTTGCATTCTACGGAGTAACGCGGCCAATCGCGTCTTCCCTTACTTTCGTGTCTCCTCTCCGGTATGATATTGATAATCAGATTTCCACGTATGTCTATTCCGGCGGGGATACTGAGTACACGTTTGACGGACTCCTGACGCGGATTTTTGTAAATGCCGATGGTACTCTGTATTCTGCGGAACATACCAACTACGAGTTCGGTCATGTGTTTACTGCAGAGCAGACCGCCGCGATGCCGCCGGGGACAACGATCTATACTGTTCTGGCGTATGATCGGGACGGTAATCTCGTTGATGACACCACAAAAATAGCGGTTACTGTTGTTCCCGCAGACGGTGATGCCGGCCAGACCGCACAGAGCGAAGCCGGCACGGCAGCCCTTGCGACGGCCGTTGTTCTTGCTCTTGTCTGTGTTGCGGCACTGTTTGTCGTGCTGAGAAAACTCTAATTATTTTTTGATCGGATACTCCGGGGCTGTTCAGGTTCTGTTCCTGTATTCGGGGAGTAACATTTTTTCAGAAAAGCCCTTCATGTCATCCTGCCAACTACTATAGTACAAGTATGCCTGTCTCTGCACAAACGATAGATCAGATCACTGTACTTCTCAGCCGGTATCAGACGGCGTATAATGATCATAATGCGGAAGCGCTTGCCGGACTTCTCGCTGCGGATGTGGTTATGTACGGCTGCCGGACGGAGGAGGTAATTTCCGGTCGGGAGAGTTTTCTTTCTGCGATGCGGGAGAATTTTGCCCGTTACAAGACCGGCGGTATCCGGTTTGCGGATGCGGAGATCAAAAGTGAGGGGGTTATTGCCTGGCTTTCGGCTTCCTGTATGCTGCTGAGTACTGCCGGAAGCGGTGCGGTACATGAGACGCCCTGCCGGTTTACGGCGGTTCTTCGCGGAACGGGGCATGCGTGGGAGTTTGCGCAGATTCATATGTCGCTTGGCTATCCCTATCATGCGTGAGGGGGGTTGCCGGGAGGAGAACGGCACGGGTGTCTGCCGGGTCGGTATCACGGTTCGGACACGATGCTGCTAAGGCCGGTGAGGATCTTTTTGTATGCGTCTGCTGCTTCATTGGTCAGCTGGTATTTGTTGTGGACGCCGTCAAATATGATCATGAGCAGCCCGTCGTCAAGGAGTCTCTGGAGATGCCAGTTGCCGGTGGGGAGGGTGAGCCGGAGTTTTTTGGTGAGTTCGCGTTTGGTGATGCCGGGGTGTTCCCGGATGGCGGTAATCACCCGTTCTTCTTTTTTGCGTGAGAGAATGATGTACATCAGTTTCTCGAGGTCGGTGTAGGGTTTGCTGCCGCTGGCGAAGTAGTGCGGATGTCCGTGGTAGTCAAACAGAGAGATCTGTTCATCTTTCTTCAGTCTCCTGAGATAATGGCGTGCTGTGCTGTGAGAAATCCCGAGAGCGTCTGCGATCTGCTGAAGGGAACGCCCGGGATGTTCGGTGAGGAGGGTGCGTATCTGTTCTGGTCTGCCGTTCTCCTGCCGGTTTGCCCAGCTGTCTTGGCGGCGGTAGAGGACGAGGAAGGCAAGGCCGAGTGCGGAGATGAAGAGGGTGATGAGGTGTGCGGTGAGGGGCGGGATGTACGCTGTAGGGGAGATAATCAGCTGCCGGAGAATTTCCTTTGTTGGCAGTTCCCACAGTTCTACGGTTTTAATTTCTGTGTCGTCATAGAGGGGAACAATGTCTTCATCAACCACTTCAATTACCAGTTCTGGGTGGTCCAGACTGATAACAGGGTTTGTTGGATCATGGTTGAATCCATAAATCTCTCCTCCTTCCGCGAAAAAAAGTACAGCTGCTGCGCTGAATAATACACATATCACGAGTATGACAATACCAATCTCCCGCAGCAGTTCTTTTTCCATACTTAGTAACTATTAATAATCAAAGTATATGACTGTGTGCCTGAAACTTGGGCACCAGCTACATCAAATACCCAAAGTTGATTGAGATAACTTGAGGTGAGGGGTATTCTAAGGGAGATTTTTCCGTCCGTTTTTCCATCAATTTCATCATGTAATTGTATCGGATCAGTTTGGGGAGGATAAATACACAAATCCAGATCGTTTCCGGATGATGCTCTGTTCCAGGTAAGAGATACTTCAAGTTTCTGTCCGATCTCCGGGGTGTACGTATGACGATTTGTTTCACCCTGGCGAATCACATCATTCACCGGAGGGGCACGTTCCTGACCCTTGATCTGATCTTCCGTCAGAATTTCAATCTCTGTCTGTACTTCCGTACCGGCGGCGTTTGCCGAACCGGCAAAGGCAAGCAGAATTATTACCGAAATAAGTATCTTTTTCAGATGCTTCATGAACAAATGTTTTTGACGCATCTGTTATGAATTCATTGACCAAAGTATCATCACCCCCCTTGGGATGGTCTCTTTTGTTCATCGCATGATGCGAAAAATTGGGGGGTGATGATACTTTGGTCAATGAATTCATGTATATCCACAGGAATAACCGAAGTGGTAATTCTGTGACCGATATTAATCATTCATGATAGAAGATTGATACTGGGTGACAGGTTTACCGAGGTGTATCGAAAATGAACACAAAGAAAAAAAATCGATTGGTATCTATAATAGGAATCCTGTTACTTTTGATGTTGCTGATCCTGCCCGTAACCGCAGCTTCAGCAGTGATTCAGGGTACGGGAGGCAGTGAAAGTCCCTCCTCCGGAGAATGGACTATCCCGGAGTCTTCAACATTAACCTTCCAGAAAGTCTCCATGTACGACCCCGCAGATTTTACCATTACCGCGAGCGGTCCTGATCTCTCACCCGAAGATCTGTTCGAATCAGCGAATGACTCCCTGAACAACTACACTGCGCTCTTTGGGAAGATCGTGGCACCCATTTCCTTGTCCAACTCTTGCCTGTCAGCAAAATCTCTGAACATACGGAAGATGCTATCCAAGAACGCGTTATCTTCATCCCCGGTATCAGAAGGATATCTGGGTATTTCGCCGGTTACCGTGGCTGATGATGAAAAACTCGCAGCCTATGGCTTCCGGGTTCTTCCTACCGGGCAAACCATGATGTATACCTATATCGTTTCCGCGGACGCAAACGATACAACCTATGCAGCAGCCAGAGAAGGCCTGAGCGAATGGATGAACACCGTAAACGAAAAGACGAATGTCGCGAGTACTTCTATTGTTTCCAACGCAGCGGGAATCTCATCAATTACAGAACCCGGGTGGATTTCTCATCGGGCAACACCGAGGGACTATGGGGCATTTGGGAAATTCGTAATACGTTCTGATTGGTATTGGGATCCCGTGGAACAGAATAGTTATCAGGACCAATTCTACACCACGACCAACATAAAAATGACGCCAGGGATAGGGTACAAAAATGACCGGTTTACCCTTACGATAGATCCCGGATATTCCGATCTCAGTGGTAATGCGCCGCATCTTCCAAGCGCATCAAGTGCTGAAGAAACTCCTACAGGTACCAGCAGCGGTCAGTCGGTGTCCTGTTCACTTAGTTCATCTTCGGTAGGACTCTCGTGGACAACTGATATTCCTGATACTTCATTAGTGTTTACCTGGCCCAGCGGTCAAATCAGCAAATGGGATGGGACATTTAATCGTGGTGGTAACATGGCAGAACAGACGTTTACCTTCAAATCTGGTGTGAGAATTGTGTGTTCACAATCAGAATCTCGAAATGGAAATGTCTACACTCTCTCCAAAAACACTGTTGATGCTTATAATGCATTCGCCGATGGTGTGTATTCTTCTATATATGGACCAACAACAAATCGTTACATTCCGCAGGAGTTGTACATACGGTGGCAGAACGGGGAATATAAACCGTTGAATCCGGATCTATAACCTTCGTATTTCCTGGAAAATTACACAAACTCCTCTCTTTTTTCAAACTGTAATGTCGTATAATGTTTCTAGGACGTCTTGGAAAATATAAGAAATAGCCTTAAGTAGGATGCCCAGTATTCCAGTATATTTCCTGTCGTATGCAGAAGAATCTGATCGTTGGAATCCTGCTGGAACTTGCAGGATTCTCCCACCGCGTCATCTGAGCGCAGAAAAAAATTCGGCAGGAGAAGAAGAGAAGACCCCTTGGTTCTTCTCTTCCTGTCCCGCGGTGGAGAACGAATGTGCCGGAAACACATTTTTTCCTGATGAGACTTTGACCACTCTTTTTATCACCTCCTGCGAAAATACATACCCCTGAGGTACACCAACCATGTCCCGCAGCACCCTTACCGCAATCGTCATCACCACGCTCTGCTTCGCTATCGCGATCGCATCTCTGGGACTTGCCTCCCTGTACATTGAAACGGACGGACTCAGTATTGTATCCCATGGAATCCACATTGTTCCGCAGAACGAAGAGGACGTTATCAAAAAAATGGAACAACTCGCCGAGGAAAATTATCGATACTGGCTCAATACCCCGCGAACAGGTGTGGTCAAGAATACATTCTTCGGGACCGTCATAACAATGAAGTATGCAGAGCCAATCGGAATCACATGGACAGAGGATCTCGGCATAGAAGGCATCCACCCAACGAGTATTCCGGTTCTCGTGGATAGGATCATAGCAGTCATTCCCGACGATCCAAAAGGTGACTTCCGCCTGATTGTGTACCGCCCATCGCCGGACCCGGAACGCTACAACCCGGATCGTTACATCTTCGTGATGTCCTGCGAACAGGCAAACGAACTGCTGAACCTGATCGGAAAAAAGCCGATTACGATCACACAGGAATGAACGTATCCTGCGGGACATCTTCTCTTTTTTCCCTGACGAGACTTTGACCACTCTTTTTATTACCTCTCGCGGAAAAGATACCAGAAAGGAGCTCACAACCCCTATGTCCCGCAGTGAAACCCGCAAACTCATCGCATACTTTGTGATTGTTGTCCTCATTGGTGTTCTCATGGCCGTCAGTCTTATCCAGTATGGGAATACGTTGCCCCCTGCAAACAATACTTCCTCACCATCACCTCTGACCTGGATTCCGGAAAAGGACGGTCTTGCAATCGTCTCTCACGGCGTGGAAGTAACCGCGGAAAATGACACTGCGGTAATCAATCTGATTGAACACTTTATTGAAGAGAATTATGGCAATTTTTATGCTCTCAGCTCGATAAACACACGAGATGCCGCCCTCCACGGGGTAGCACTGGCAATACAGTATCCCAATCCGCATGAGCTTCTCTGGGCAGACTATGGGAGAGGTTTTCTGGTACCTACACCAATTCAGGTCCACAAGATCGTAGTAACAATTCCTGATGAACCCGATTGGGATAAAGAACTGGCCAACTTTGTAGTGGTCTATGGCGAGGATAAACGGTTCTGTCACGCAATCCTCCTGCCGGTTGAAGATGCGAACAAAATTCTGACCCTTTTGGGAATGGAGAAAACATCGGGAACGTAAAACCCCGGTTCATTTCTCGGCAGCATTTCTCAAACGGAAAATAGGATAACAAAGGAAACCATCCATGTCCCACAGTACCCTTACCGCAATCATCATCACCACGCTCTGCTTCGCCGCCGCCCTCTTCGGCCTCAGCTATGCCTGTGTGTTCACGGAGCTTGACGGTCTCTCCGTCATCTCCCACGGGATGTACGTTGCCCCGCCGAACGAAACCGCACTCATCGAACAGCTTGAGCAGTACACCGAAGAAGATGGGTACCGCAATTTTGTCGGAATTGGCGGAGTGAATGTGGCGGACTGCAAACGCGAAGGAGTCGTAATCACCATGCGGTACACCACACCAAAGCAGTTGAACTGGACCGAACAGGACGGAACGAAAAAACCAATATTCGCCGAACGGATAACGGTCACTATTCCGGATCAGCCCGACTCCGGCAGGAAACTTTCCTACTACATCATCGTGCAGACGTCGAAAAAACGGCCTGACCTGCAAGCCTATCTTCAGATGCCCCGCGAACAGGCAAACAAACTGCGGGAACTGATCGGAAAAAAACCGATTACGACCACACAAGCATGAACGTATTTCTCTCAACACTTTTTTTCTGGACATTGTAGGTGAGTGAGTGGTGAGTGGGTAGGATGAAAAAGGAAAACGCAGATAACGCAGATGCGCCTAACGGCGCTGCTTCGCTCGTCGCATTTTCTTAACGCTGCTCTCGCCCGCCCGGAGCCGGGCGGTTGCTCGTTGCTGTCGCAAACGCAGCTAAAAATGCTCGCGAAGCTGATGCAGGATAAGGAACAAGTGGGAGCTTCGCGAGCGTCAAGAGATTTCTGGTGAATGTTTCTGCCGGTTGTTGCAGGATAAGGGATGAGTGGGAGCTTCGCGAGCATTTGCCGTCGCGCTTGCGACAGCAACGCCGCCCGCCCAGCTCTGGGCGGGATGGCGAGCGACGAAAAGCAAATGCGATGAGCGAAGCCGCGGCGCGAAGCGACGCATCTGCGTTATCTGCGTTTTCTTTTTTCATCGTGCCTCTGCCGAGGACTCCTGACTATCTTAGATCATTGCGGCTCTGCCGTGCGAGTGCAACGCCGCCCGTCCGGCTCTGGGCGGGATGGCGAGCGACGAAAAGCAAATGCGACGAGCGAAGGCGACCCACGAAGTGGGGAGCGGAGCAAGACCTCCGGGCTTGCGACTCAGCGCCGTTAGGCGCATCTGCGAAATCTCGCGTTCTCTTTTCTTCCTACCCACTCACCACTAACTCACCTGCAATGTCCTGAAAAAAAGGAGAGATAGAAATCTTCAATCTTTTTTTTCCCGCAGACCTGCAAGACTGATTACAGAGAACAGCCATACACTACTATAGAATGGATTTTTCCAAAGACGATGTCTGTGTATTGATTCCGACACTCAATGAAAAGGCAACCATCGGGTCCGTTATTGAGGAGCTGCAGGCAGAGGGGTATCACCAAATACTTGTCGTAGACGGCCACAGCACGGACGGAACACCGGAGATCGCAGAAAAACTCGGTGCAACCGTCATGACGCAGAAGGGAAAAGGAAAAGGTGCCGCCATGATCGAGGCATTTGAAACGATTACCGCCCCCTACATCCTGATGCTTGACGGAGACGGCACCAACCCGCCGGAGTATGCGGACGCCATGATGGAACCGCTCGTACGCGGCCGCGCAGACCATGTCATCGGCAACCGGCTCAACCAGTACGAACGCGGTGCCTTAACCCGCCTCAATCTCTGGGGCAACCGCCTCATGAACACCCTGTTCAAATGGGCGCACGGCGTGTACATGACCGACATTCTCTCCGGTTACCGGGCATTTACCCTGGACTCCGTCCGGCAGATGAACCTCAAAGAAGCAGGATTTGAGATCGAGACCGAGATCAGCTCTGCAGTCATCCACCGCGGTCTCCGGTTCGAGGTCGTCCCAACCTACTACAAGAAACGTCCGGGATCCCCGACAAAACTGCATCCCATCCGCGACGGATACAAAATTCTCCGGGCAATCAACAAATACGGCAAAATGAACAACCCGCTCTTCCACTTCAGCGTCATCGGTGTTCTCATGGGCATCGCAGGATTTTGTCTGGGACTGTACGTGCTCTTTGAGTGGCTGGCAGGAATCGAGCATCTCTTCATGGGAATTTTAACCATGCTTCTCATCATCACCGGAATCCTCACCTTCATGATCGGATTCATCAGTGACATGATCCTCGGCTACCACCGCGAACTGATGCGGGAGATGCGTATCCTTCGCACAAAACTCGAAGAAATCGAAAAGAACGAGTAAACCATTTTTTCGTGAGGACGAAAATCCTCACATTCAAATTTTTGCGGGTTGATTAGTATATACTATGACCACTCCCCGGATTGAAAAAGTCCTCCATGCCTCAATAGACAAACTGTATATCGGCAGTGAAGAGTTTCTGGCAGAGATCGAGGCCGGGCTGGGTACCGCAGCAGTATCCGCGCCAAAGGTCGGGTATCAGGGAGTTGCCGGATCCTTCGGGGAACAGGCCGCCCTTGAGTACTTCGGGGGAACCGCATCGGCAGTCACCAATTACAGGGAGTTCGACGACGTGTTTTCGGCACTGGAACGCGGCGAGATCGACTACGGGGTTCTGCCGATTGAAAACTCCACCGCCGGAGACGTACTTGAGGTTGCCGACCTCATCACGCGATGCAGTCTGTATGTGGTCGGCGAACACATCATCCGTGTCCGGCATAATCTGCTCGGCGTATCCGGCGCATCAACCGAAACGGTCCGCGAAGTGTACTCGCACCCGCAGGCCATCAGCCAGTGCCGGGACTTTCTCCGGCATCACGCCGCAATCAACGCCTATCCGTATGCAAACACAGCCCTTGCCGCGAAGTTTATTGCAGAGACCCGAAACCCCGCAAAAGCCTCTATCGGCAGCCTGCGGGCCGCAGAACTCTACGGACTGGATGTTCTGGAACGAAATATCCAGACCGCGGAAAACAACTACACACGGTTCATCATCCTCTCGCGGCAGATGGAAATTACCCCGCAGTCCGATAAGATCAGTCTCGCCTTTTCCACCGCCCACAAAAGCGGAGCACTCTACAGCATACTGGCCCACTTCGCCTACAACGGGCTGAACCTCCTGAAAATCCAGTCGCGCCCCAAACCCGACAGCCCCTGGGAATATGTCTTTTTCCTGGATGTTGCAGGAAACCTTGAGGATGCAAACGTTCTGATTGCCCTCGGAAAAGTCCGGGAACAGAGCACCTGGTTCAAACTGGTCGGTAATTATCCGCACTGCCCCCACACTGACCGGTAATGAAACAGTTCCTGCTCCGCATACCTCTGCCGCTCTCAGGCGTTGCCCTGGGAACCGCCGCACTCGGAAGTCTTCTGCAGAACTATTCAGACAGTATTCCGCCCGTCTGCGGAGTGCTTGCTGCGGTGGTTCTTTCGCTGGTCCTTCTGAAATATCTCTGGGTTCCCGCGGCATTCCGAAAGGACATGAATGATCCGGTACTTGCAGGCGTTGCAGGCACCTGTACCATGGCGCTGATGATCCTGAGTACCTATCTCGAACCATACAGCAGCGAGGCAGCGTTCGGTCTGTGGCTTGCCGCACTTCTTCTGCACGGGGCACTCATGGTGTATTACACCGTGAGATTTGTCCGTAACGCCGGGCTGCGGGACGTCCTTGCAAACTACTACATCGTGTATGTCGGAATTGCCGCAGCTGCGGTTACCGCCCCGGTTTTTGGTTCACAGGAGATTGCAGCCGCGGCGTTCTGGATCGGTTTTACTGCATTCCTCATCGTGTTCCTCCCGATAACCGTACGGTATGTGCGGTTTCCCGAAGTGCCGGACGCGGTAAAACCTCTGATCTGTATCTACGCAGCACCGGCAAGTCTGTGTCTCACCGCCTATATCGAAACCATAACGCCGGTATCCCCGGAATTTTTAATCGGGCTGTACATTGCTGCCTGTCTGTTCTACCTCTTTGCTCTGTACAAGGTCATCAGCTACCGCAATCTCCCCTTTTATCCAAGTTACGCCGCATTCACCTTCCCGTTCGTCATCGCAGCGACCGCGTCCACGCAGGTCACCAGCTATCTGGAAACATTTACGGGATGCGCACTGCCGCTGATGGAAGGCGTTGTGCTGATGCAGACGGGAGTTGCCGTCGTGCTGGTGGGGTATGTGCTGCTGCGCTACCTGCTGTTCTTTTTGAAACGAACACCGGTCGGGAACAAATAACGCAAAGTGCCAATCCGGGTTTTTGCGGATGCAAAAATCTGTTACCTCTCTATCGGTAACAAAAATACCTCCTAAAACCATCTAAATGCGAAATAACTAGATATCCACAGACATTTAGAATTTTGTTACCTCTGTTACCGCAAAATCAGTACTCTGTACAAAAACAAAACAAAAACCAGGAACAGAATGTAAAACCGGAGGTAACAAAAATAAAATACTTCGAAAAACAAGCTTAAACACAAAACAAATCTCAGAAATCGAATGGTTTTGTTACCTCACTATCGGTAACAAAATCACCGATCCTCGCCAAGTTAGAAGGGAATCTCGCCGACAAACACCGTCTCGGCGGGTCCCGTCATCGTTGCACGATCGCCAACCCCGATATCCAGCGGACCGCCGACCGTTTCAACATGCACCACATCGCCCGAGACTTTCCCGATCTTTGCCGAGATCAGGGCCGAAGCAGTAGAGCCTGTGCCGCATGAAAGCGTCTCCCCTTCCACACCGCGCTCAAATGTCCGGATGGTAATCGCAGACGGGCCGGTCACCTGCACAAAGTTCACGTTCGTTCCTTTGGGAAACAGAGCATGGTGACGGATCTGCGGAGCAACGGCATCAAGATCAACCGCCGCAACATCCTCCACAAAAATGACCGCGTGCGGCACGCCGGTGTTTGCCGCATACACCGTCATGCCCGCAATCTCGGCGGAGAAATCCCCGGAACCCACTGCCGGAATCGCCGCAGCATCATACGCGGGAACACCCATATCAATCGTAGCGGAGAAATCGCCCGCAGCATCATACCCTGCGCGGACGGTCAGGACACCGGCAAGCGTCTCCACCGAAAACGACTTTGTCTTTGCATAGTTGTTGTCAAACGCATACTTTGCCAGACACCGGATACCGTTGCCGCACATCTCCGCCTCGCTGGCATCCGGCTGAAACAGGCGCATCCGCACATCCGCCGTCTGGGACGGCGAGATAAACAGAACGCCGTCACCGCCGATACCAAACCGGCGATCGCAGTAACTCACTGCAAACTGCGCCTTCATATCATCCGGGATAACCGTACCCGCCATCTCATCGATCAGAATGAAATCATTCCCGTTGCCGTGAAGCTTCGTAAACGCGATCGTCATTGTACTCACTGTATTACTCTTCAGAAAACTTGAAGATCACCCATCAGCACCGGCAGAGGAAAGACGGGCTGCAAGCCATGACGCGCCCTCCGGTGTTTTGAAAAGCGGCAGATCCTCATCGATCACCGGCACGCGGCGAAGCACACGCACCGTCTCCCGGGACACGGGATTGTAGCCGTCTTTTTCCTGAACTGCCCGGTACACCGCCGTTCCGCGCCGCTGCCATGCCGGAGTCTCCGCAAGGTTCACGCCGAAGGAAAAGGCAAGTTCATGCAGCTCCGAAGACTTCATACCATCCAGTTTCCGCTGCGCGGCGGTCGCGGACAGCCCCGTATCCATCAGCAGTTTATGCGCGTAGCCGTTGATGTGGTTTCGCCATGCCTCAGCCTGCCGCCAGGCAAGATATGTCGCAAGCTGACCTTCGGCGATCGGAACAACCCGGCAGTCAAACGAAAGCGGATAGCGGGCTTTGGAGAACAATGTAAATGCCGACGAGGCAAACCCTGCCGCGACCGAGACAAGCTTTTCGACCCGGCAGTCAAAAACCGGAGAGGTGAGGTAGAGACTGATCTCGTCCGAAAAGGTATAGGCAAAGGACGGGGCAAATCCGCTGTCCGCAAGAAGTGCCTGCGCGGTTTTTACCATACTCCCGGAAAACGCCGTATCATAGGGTTTGTCATATCCAGCGTCGTGGGACAAATGATGGAAGGATCTCCCGTCCAGCCGCAGAATAAAAGGGACAGTGGTGATAAGGCCGGAAAAAATCTCGTGATCCTTCATTATTCTATAGCAGATTATTCCCCAAAGAGCGGCTCGGACACCTTAAAGGCTCCCGGAATATGGCGGACAAGGATAATATCTCCCACCTCTTTTACGATACGGTAGGGTATAACAACACCCTGATAGTTCTTAATATCAAGCACATTCTGGTTCACGCCGGTCAGTGCAAGGCCGCTGATTTTCTTGTTGGTAACATCCAGAACAACATCCTCAACCTTACCGAGGAAAACTGCTTTGTCAGAATAGACGTTCATTCCAAAGAGATCCGAGATCTGCCACTTCATCATACTTTTGAAAATTATACTCCCGCAGCTATAAGTAAGTTTGCATACATCCGGCGAACGCCAAAAGAGGGATACGTTCAACATCTCCAAACCACATATATTTGAAAACATATGGAATCTATCCGCGTCCGTCCGTATACCTCCGCAGACTATCCCTTCATCTGCGAACTGGATGCTCCGCTCTTTTCAGGGATGGGGGGGCCGGTACTCTTCCGTCATATCGAAGAACTCTTTCCCTCTCTCTTCTTTGTTGCGGAAAATGATGCGGGAAATATCATCGGCTATATTCTCGGCGGGATCCATCTCGACGATGCTGCAACCGGAAAACTGATCCGTATCGGCGTTGTGCCGAACTATCAGCGCAGAGAATGCGGCACAAAACTTACCGCCGCACTCTTTGCCGAGATGAAAAGACGCGACGTTACCGCAGTCCACCTGACGGTTGCGGAGACGAACACAGCCGCAATCACCTTTTACAAAAAACTCGGGTTTGTGCAGAAGGAGCGCATCCCCGAATATTTTTATCCGGCAACACCGCGGCTGGTTCTCTGGAAAACTCTTTAAAACCGCATGAAGGGAAGCAGCGGCCGGACTGCGTCGGCGGATACTACCGACAGAAACGCCGCAGCATCCGCATACGGTCTTCGTGCGGCAACGGTTGCCGCGGACTTTTTGGAGATGCCCGGCAGCCATTTCAGTGCCGCAGGACTCAGCCGGTTTATCTCAATCGGTACCGGCAGCGCCGTCACCGACCGTTGTCCGTAAGAAACAACCGCGGCGTCCAGCACGGTTCCGACCGGCAGCTGGAGGGGAACACCGCAGAGAATAGGATACGTCCCCATCTGCCTGCCAAACGACACCTGGCCCGACACCTCAATGACGACGTCACGCAGAACAGTTCCCAGAGGAAACACGCGTTCGAGCATCGGCACGTCAAACGTTGCCCGGACGCGCTCTTTGAACTGGCGGAACTCTCGGTCGTGCTGCCCGAGCGTATTGTCCGTGTATGCGCGGGTTCCTTCAAACGGCATCAGCTGACGGATGTTGACGCGGCGGACCATCAGTCCGGCATCAAGAATACGCTGCAAGAACGCCTCGTTTTGCAGAAACGTCTCGGCGGTCTCACCGGCCAGACCGGAAATGAAGTTGAGACCCGGCAGAAGTTCGGGGATACCGTCCCTTCGTACCGCGCCGACCTCGTTCACGATCTCAACTGCCCGGAACACGGCATCCGCATCCCCCTTGAGATTGTTGGCCGCAACCACCGCGGGGTCGGCGGACTCTATACCAAACGCTGCAATGTCTCCGGCAGTGTGACCGGCAACAATAACGGACAGCGCTTCGCGGGACGCTTCTTCGTGCCGGGCAATGGTTCCCGGATTGACGTTGTCGATGTGCAGGGTTCTCAGGGAAGGGGCCGCGTGCCGGATTCCGTCAAACAGCTGCCGCAGGGCATCAGGGTCCGGTCGGGGAAATTCTGCCCCGCCGGTTGTTCCAAACGCCAGAAGATCCGGCTGACGTCCCAGCCGGAAATGTTCCGCACCCGCAGCCGCAAGTGCGGCAACTTCTCCCGTAATGCCCGAAACATCCCGCCGGTTCGGCAGGCCGTAGAACGGCTCGGTACAGAAGGAACAGCCGCCGGTAACCGCATGGGAACATCCCTTCGCCGTCTCCAGCTCACACATTACCCGCGGATAAAGCGGATGTTTCCGGATAATATCTGCGCCGAGCACCGCCCAGCGATCATAATCCGGATACCGGCAGACCCCCTCCGGTTCGCCGCCGGAGAGATATGCGTCCAGTGCGGCGGCAGGTTCGCCGCGCAGCATCGCCGACCATCCGGAGACCGCCTGCGCAATGGCACGTGCCCCGCCCTGCGGGGAATACCCAAACCCGATCGGGCCGCCAAGCAGTGATACGGTCCGTCCCCGCAGCGTGAATCCTATCTGCTGCAGTTCCGTCAGCGTTGCAGGCGTTCCCGCAAGGTACTTGCCGGGAACCGTAACTCCGGCGATCATCACCACATAGGAGTAGGCGCAAAGACCCGCGACCTTCAGCGGATCGTGCCGCAGCTGATCAATGGTCACATAGTCCGGGGTGATGCCGCGCTCGGCAAACACTCCGGCGACTGTTCGGATATACGGCGAGATGTAGGGAGGGACGCCGAGACACGCGGGTTCGTCCACATACCCGTCGATAATGATCGCATCAGACGTCATGACCAAGAAGTTTCAGAAGTTTTCGTGCGATCATCAGTTTTCCGTGTTTCACCGGGTCAACCGACCGGTCGTCCAGATCAAATCCGATGAGAGTCACATGTGCAGCGCCGAGTTCGTACGCGCAGAATACACACCGGTCGCCGTCCGAAAACCCGCCGAAGTTGTACACATGCGCAAGAGGTGTCGCCTGGGTTGTCCCGACAACCGGACCCCGCACCTTCGGCACCCAGGAGCGCACCAGCGGAATATTGTCCCCGTGCGCGTGCAGGACCAGAATCGTCCCCTGATCGTTCATGGCAAGAAAGTCATCATCCATGCCGTCGATGTCGGAGAGGATCACCTCAGGGCGATGACCGGCATGCAGAAGAACACGCGCCGCAGCGTCCGCAGCGATGATGACTTTGCCGGAAAAATCCGTCGAACGGATCTCGGCTGCAAGCGACGGCGCATTCCCGCAGACGATGCAGTCCCGGCCCCAAACCGCATCCCGGAGCTTCGCAATATCATCGCGGGGCAGAAGCTCGGCAAGGATCTGTGCCGCACGCTCGTCATCCTCACGGGAAAATCCAAAAAAGTCGAGGATTTCAGAGTAGTAGGGTTCCCACTCCTCAGCTTTCATCCCCTTCAGCCTCGGAGATGCCGACAAGCTTCATGAAATTGGACAGGACCGGATCAATGATCATATTGAGCAGTTCATCCTTGTTCTTCACCAAAGAGAACGCGTTCAGCGGAATGGACAGGGCTGCCATTGTTGCGTGACCTCCCGCAGACGCACCGGGAATCGGGGAAAACGCCTCCTTCATCACATCACCAACATGCAGGCGGATATCCTTGTTGCGGGCCGAAAGCGTGATGGAGTTGTCGGTGATACCGTACACCATTGCGGTTGTCACACCCTCCAGATTCAGCAGCATATCAGCAGCCTGCGGAATTGCATCACGGTTTCTGACATATCCTACGTTGGAGAACAGATAGCCGTGCTTGACCTCGCGGTTGACAATTGCATGACCGAGAACGTCCAGCGTCTCCTGCGAAACCGACGGGGCCATGATAACCTCCAGAAGCGATCTGTCCGACAGCGGAAGAAGGTAGGCGGCGTTGTGCAGATCCTGCGGCGAGAGATTACGCTGGAACTCTTTGGTGTCCGCGCGGATACCATAGAACAGAGCGGTTGCGACTTTTTTGTCAATCGGCAGGTAGAGTTCCTGCAGATACTGCGTCATGATCGATGCCGTTGCACCTACATTCGGACGGGAGTCAAGGAACTCCGGTTTCCGCAGACGGGTTACACCCTCCGTGCTGTGGTGATCAATGACGATATTGATCGGCGTATCCAGCGGGAGGTCATTGTTCATGCCCGGGGCAACGCAGTCCACCAGAGCAAGATAGTTGCATTCACCGAGAATCTCCGGGGTCAGCCGTTCCATCTTGATCTCAAGCAGATTGACGAACGCACGGTTTTCCTGATGACCGATGTTTCCTTCGTAAAGGATCCGGGTTGCGAGTTTGCCGCCCGAAGCATTGGAAGCAATTGCCGCAAGCGCCATGGCACTTGAGATTGCATCCGGGTCCGGGTTTTTGTGCGTGATGATGCCAAGCGTTCCGGTCCACGAGCTTAAGAGTGAAAAAAGTCTCTGGGCGTTGCGTGACGCAACCAGATTGTTCATGTGATTGACGGCAGACTTTGCAACAACCTGCTGCGGATACAGCACAACATCGGCACCGTGATCCACCAGCTGGTCCGCCGAGAACAGGTCCATGGCACGGGCAATCACATGTGTCTGCGGGTAGGCACTCTTGATATTCTGCACTGCCGCAAGATTTGCATCCTTGTCGGCTGCAAGAATGAAGACCACCTCAGGCTCGGGGATCTTTGCAAGCAGGCCGGGATCGGTGATGTCCCCCACAATTGCCTGATGGCGGTGGTCACGCAGGTCCTCCACACGTTTTTCATTTACATCAACAACGAGGACGTTTTCATCGTCCTCCTTGAGTTCTTCGAGGACATTGTAACCGATACTGCCGCAGCCCAGAATAAGATATTTTATTTTTTTATGGGTCTGGGTATTGTTCGGCAGAATCCCATCACTCTCAACCATGTACCAATATTCGTGTTGTTGGGATATTAATGTAGATACCCGCAGAACAGGAAAATCCCTCGGGAAGAAATCTATAAATATTGAGATGACTAATCTAATTAGGTCAACAGACACCACTCACGGGCCTATAGCTTAGTCAGGAATAGCGACGGACTCTTAATCCGTAGGCCAGGGGTTCAAATCCCTTTAGGCCCGCTTTTGTTGTGTGATGGCGGAATGTTTTTCACGGGCCTATAGCTTAGTCAGGAATAGCGACGGACTCTTAATCCGTAGGCCAGGGGTTCAAATCCCTTTAGGCCCGCTTTTGTTGTGTGATGGCGGAATGTTTTTCACGGGCCTATAGCTTAGTCAGGAATAGCGACGGACTCTTAATCCGTAGGCCAGGGGTTCAAATCCCTTTAGGCCCGCTTTTGTTGTGTGATGGCGGAATGTTTTTCACGGGCCTATAGCTTAGTCAGGAATAGCGACGGACTCTTAATCCGTAGGCCAGGGGTTCAAATCCCTTTAGGCCCGCTTTTAGAATCAGATACCAAAAGACGGGATCCTGGGTATCCGTCTGCCGGAAAGAATGGTGTCGGAGTACCAAAACACATATCCTGTAAAAGACCAAAACATGTACGGTTATCTTGAGCCGGGCATACCGCATCGCGGTGTCATGTCCCGGGTTCTGGAGAATATACAGATCCGTTGCATCTGAGAACGGTAGGAAATACTTTCATGAAAGTAATTTACAATGACGGAAATGTGGGCGAGTGCCCAAAAGAAGAGGAACTGCACGTAATACGCCACACTGCGGCCCATGTGCTTGCCCAGGCAGTGAAACGTCTCTATCCCCATGCATCGTTTGCTTACGGACCCGCAACCGAGAAGGGATTTTATTATGATGTGGATCTGGGAGACACGAAACTTTCAGACGCTGACCTTCCGGCCATTGAACAGGAGATGCGGGAGATCGTCAAGGCAAACCTGCCGATAAAGCCGTTCATTCTTTCACGCGAGGACGCACTGAAACTCATGGAGGAGCGCCATGAGCCGTACAAGGTTGAGCACATTGCAGACCTTGACGAGCATGAACCGCTGAGCTTCTATGAGCAGGGCGAATACATCGATATGTGTGTCGGTCCCCATCTGACGTACACCAAGACCCTGAAAGCATTCAAGCTCACCGGCCTGTCCGGTGCATATTGGAAAAACGACAGCAAAAACAAGATGCTGACAAGAATCAACGGAACGGCGTTTGCAACAACAAAGGAACTGGAAGAGTTCCTGAAGCTTCAGGAGGAGGCCGAGCGCCGCGACCACCGCAAGATCGGCAAAGACATGAAACTGTTCATGTTTGAGGATGTGGGTCCCGGATTCCCGTTCTTCCTGCCAAACGGTATGATCATCAAGAACGCGCTGATTGAATACTGGCGCGAACTGCATGTGGCCAACGGGTATCAGGAGATCTCAACACCGCTCATTATGAACCGTTGTCTCTGGGAAACGAGCGGACACTGGGACCACTACAAAGAGAACATGTATGCAACCCGCATCGATGATGAGGACTACTGCATTAAACCGATGAACTGTCCGGGCGGGCTTATGGTCTATGCAAACGAGCCGCACAGCTACCGCGAGCTGCCGATGCGTCTGGCAGAGCTCGGCATTGTGCACCGGCATGAACTGAAGGGAGTTCTTCATGGTCTGTTCCGTGTCCGCAGTTTCACGCAGGATGATGCCCATATCTTCATGCGTCAGGACCAGATTGCCGAGGAGATCAGTGCGGTTATCCGGCTGATCGATCAGGTGTACTCCAAGTTCGGTTTTGAGTATTCGCTTGAGCTTTCCACGCGTCCTGAAGACAGTATGGGGAGCGATGAGGACTGGGAAGCAGCAACAAAGGGTCTGGTGGATGCACTGGAACGACTGAATCTTCCCTATACGATCAACGAGGGGGACGGTGCATTCTACGGCCCGAAGATCGATTTCCATCTGCGCGACTGTCTCGGACGTACCTGGCAGTGCGGAACAATCCAGCTGGATTTCCAGATGCCGCTCAACTTCAATTTATCCTATGTGGATGAAAATGATGAACGTCCCCGTCCGATCATGATTCACCGTGTATGCTTTGGATCGATTGAGCGGTTCATCGGTATTCTGACCGAACATTTCGCCGGTAAGTTCCCGGTCTGGCTGGCACCGATGCAGGCAAAAGTTCTGCTGGTCTCCAAAAAGAGCGAGGAGTACGCAGCGGAGATCTATCAGATGCTCAAAGATGCAAAAGTCCGCTGCGAACTGGACAACCGCAATGAGAAGATCGGCTACATGATCCGGCAGGCACAGTACACCGAGCGTGTGCCGTATATGATCATCATCGGGGAAAAGGAACTTGAGACGAAGACGCTCTCGATTCGTACGCGCGACAGCAAGACGGTTACAATGAAACCGGAAGAGTTCCTGGCAAAAATTACTGCTGAGATTGCAAACAGGGAATAATTTCCCGAAAATATTTTTTTATTTTTTATATCTGACCCGGGCCATGTCAAGTGCATGTCCGCGGAATTTTGTCTCCAGCCGGTCGCCACACAGCCGGATGTCATGTTCATGCCCCGCGGCACAGATATGATACACGCCGTTCCCTTTACACGTCCAGGTAAACGGCTCGTTAATATCGTACCCCAGCACTTTGCCGATGGCAACACCGGTATTGTCAGGGTAGAACCGGCAGTGCATGTGTCCGGCAAACATCACCGACTTTTCCCAGTCGCCGACGATCGGATCAGTCATACCGTTCCCTCCCGTACACCCCGCAGAGCTCCTCCCGGAGATACTCTGTTCCGCGAACCCGCATCTTCCATGAAACTCTGGTTAGCGTTCCTCTGCCAAAAACTTCGTGGAGATCCGCCTCATCAAAATAATGCGTCACAATGCCGTCGCCCCGGAGATACGAGTACGGCGCAACCTCCCGGCCCTTCCCGCACCGCAAATCCCTGCGCGAGAACCCTTTGAAAAAAATGCTGCCGGAAGGTACCAGAACACGCCGCATCTCTGCTGCGGCCGCAGGCCGGAGGGATGCGGGGAGATGACCCAGCACGTGCCAGCAGAACACTGCATCAAACGAGCCGTCCGAAAACGGCAGTGCGGTGATATCTCCGCAGACTACGGTACAACTCTGCGTGCGTACAAGAGAGACCGCCGCAGGAGAGATATCAATACCAACCGCTTCCCAGCCCCGCGCCGCCATGGCGGTGAGTGTCTTACCGTTACCGCAGCCGCACTCAAGCACACGGCTGCCCGCAGGCAGCGGCGGCAGTTCCGCCGCTGTCCCGCCCCACCGGTTTCCGCGCAGCGTGTAGTCGGTGTCCCAGCCGGTCACAACCGCACCGCAACACCGCGGGAGGCGAGATACTCCTTCACCCCGCGGACGGTCATCTCACCGTAATGGAACACGCTTGCCGCAAGACAGGCGTCCGCCTTCCCCTTCACAAACCCGTCGTAGAAATGCTCAAGCGTTCCGACACCGCCCGATGCGATCACCGGCACATCCACAGTATCCGAAATTTTCGCGGTGATCTCAAGATCGAAACCGGTCCGTACCCCGTCCGTTTCCATAGAGGTCAGGAGAATTTCACCCGCACCGCGACTGACCGCATCCTGCGCCCAGGCAATGGCGTCCATGCCGGTCGGGTGACTGCCGCCGTAGATGACAACCTCATACCAGCAGGTACGGCCGTCCGCAAGATGCACGGGAGTTACACCCTCACGCATCGTATAGTTTCGGCGCACGTCCTCGGCAAGCACAATACACTGGTTGCCGAACAGCTTCGCTCCCGCAGAAATGACCTCCGGCGTTTTCACCGCCGCCGTGTTCAGACTTACTTTGTCGGCACCGGCACGTAAAATCTCCTGAATGTCCTTTACCGTCCGGATACCGCCGCCAACGGTCAGCGGCAGAAACAGCTGATCGGCAGCACGGCCGATGACATCAACCATCGTCTGGCGGTTGTTCTTTGAAGCAGCAATATCCAGAAACACCACTTCATCGGCTCCCTGCTCGTTGTAGGTCCGCGCAAGCTCAACGGGATCTCCGGCATCGCGGAGACCCTCAAAGTTCACACCCTTGACAACCCTTCCGTCCTTGAGATCAAGACAGGGAATAATCCGCCGTGTAAGTCCCATGTCTGTATAGTTGGCGGGCGGGAAAAATTATCATTGCGTATTATAGGCTTGCAGAACCAACATCTTTGGATATGACGCATACCGGCGAGCAGAAGATACAGTGGGCACAGCAGTATATGCCCGTCTTAAATGCCATCCGTGCACGCTTCGAGAAGGAAAAGCCCCTTACCGGCCACAGAATCGGTATGGCGCTGCATGTGGAGGCAAAGACCGCATGTCTTGTCCGAACACTTGCCGCAGGAGGAGCCGAGGTGTATATCACCGGCTGCAATCCCCTGTCCACTCAGGACGATGTCGCAGAAGCCCTTCGCGAGGGCGGCATCGCCTGTTATGCACAGCGCGGATGCAACACCGAGGAGTACTATGCGGCAATCGACAAAGTGCTTGATGTACACCCGACCCTCACCATCGATGACGGCATGGACTTGATCAACCGCGTCCACCTTGACCGCCGCGATGCCCTGCCGGGGATCATCGGCGCATGCGAGGAGACGACAACCGGCATTCACCGGCTGCGCGCAATGGAGGCCGACGGAAAACTGGAGTTCCCGGTCATTGCGGTAAACGACACTCCGATGAAGCACTACTTCGACAACGTCCACGGAACCGGCGAGAGTGCGCTGGCATCCATTATGCTGACGACGAATGTCCTCATTGCGGGCCGTCATGTGGTCGTTGCCGGATACGGGTACTGCGGCCGCGGTGTTGCAACCAAGGCACGGTCCCTTGGCGCACGCGTGATTGTAACCGAGATCGATCCCCGCAGAGCGCTGCAGGCACACTTCGACGGATTTGATGTGATGTGCATGGAAGAAGCAGCAAAGGTCGGGGACCTGTTCATCACAACGACCGGTAACTGCAGCATCATCACCGGCCGCCACTTCCCGCTGATGAAGTCCGGCGCGATTCTTTCCAATGCAGGCCACTTCAACAACGAGATTGAGATCCCCTGGCTTGCGGAACACGCATCGGCGGTTGAACACCGCGACGGCATCGATACGTACGTAATCGACGGCAAAAAGATCCATCTGCTTGCAGAAGGAAGACTGGTCAACCTTGCAACGCCGAAAGGCATGGGCCATCCGGTTGAGGTTATGGACCTCAGCTTTGCGGTGCAGGCGCTGTCGGTTGAGTATGTGGCAAAACACGGATGCGAACTTGCAGCAGGCGTTCACGATGTGCCGACCGAGATTGATGAGTACATCGCACGCCTGAAACTTGCGGCGGTCGGTGCGACGCTTGACGCGCTGACGGCAGAACAGAAAGAGTACATGTGCAGCTGGAATCACGGCACATAAACAAAAAATTTTTTTTCTTTTTTATTCGGGTTTCTTCCAGATGAGCCGCTTCTTCACAACCTCATCCGCAAAGATTACAAACGCGTGACTTGCATACGCAAACACATTTGGTGTCATCAGATACGCATCCGGAATTTTTCGTGCGTGGGTGTTGCCGATGATGCGCACAAGGTCCAGCGCATACAATCCTTCCGGAGAGAGAATCCCGCATCTTCCAATTGCGCCGCAGACGGTACCGAACTTTTTATTGTCGGTACGGATCTTCTGCGTCCGGCAGATCAGCTCCGCAACCGCTGCCGTAATCTCACAGAGCCTGCGGGTTGCGGTCTCGGATTTTTTCTGCCGGGCAATCACCGCAAGGTCGCGAAAGATCGGGTGCAGGCTCGCAAGCTCTTCAAAACGCCGCATCCGTGCCCCGGCACAGGACGTTACCTGTGCGGGGGAGTAGATACTTTTCTCCAGCATCAGTCCCTTGTCGCGGGGCAGCGAGTAGCTGATAAGAAGGGTTGAACCCACACCGCCGGAGGGAACATTCTGGATGACATCACCGATGTTCTGCATATCGTACAGACAGTTGCAGCACAGGGACAAACGGTTCGCTGCTTTGAGGGTTTTGTGCAGTTCGCCGGCATTCACTTCCAGAACGGTTTTTCCGTCTGCGAAAGCAGCATCAAACCTGCGGTAGAGGGCATGGTAAAAGTCCGCCGCGGTAAGATTTCCATTCTGTTTTTCCGCCATGGCAGTTCACTTCCCGAAGAGGCCGGAAAGAAAGCCCTTCTTTTCCACAACCTCGATCTCGATCACCAGATTGCCGCGTTTCTTCGGCGACATCACGCCAAGGCCTTTGCCTTCCGGAGGAGAGAAACGGTCCCCGGTTTTTACTCCGGCAGGAACCGTGACCCTGATCACTTTGTTGAACAGCAGCTGCACGGGAACCGGGCCGCCGCGCTCCGCCTGCTTGGGGGTAATCTGCAGGGTATGGATCAGGTTGTTGGTCGCATCCTCGATCTCCCAGTTCTCCTGCGGGACAACCTTCAGATTGACGTACAGATCCCCGCGGGGTTTGCCGGGTTCAACCGGAACACCGTACCCCTCAATGCGGTAGCGGCGGACACCCGGATAGACCTTGACCACCACCCGCTCGCCTGCAACCTTCATCGGGATTTTGCCTTTTCCATAAGCGGCAATCGCCATTGAGACCGGATAATCGGTTTCGATATCCCCGCCTTTCACCGGCATGCCGCACATCTTTTTTCCACGCGGTGTTCCTGCGGCAGGTTCGTCGCCGGACAGCTCCGCGTCGTAGGCTGCACGTTTTTCCGGGTGGGAAAGGATCTCATAACTTGCCATGATCGCAAGCAGGCGCTCATTGTACTCATCCTGTTTTGCCTCGTCGGTTCCCGCACGATCAGGATGATACTGTTTTACCAGCGAGACATAGGCCTTTTTGATCATCTCGGGCGTTGCATTCTGCGGAATGCCCAGAGTCGTATAGTGGGTAATGGTTTCGGCCATGAACTGAGAATAGATTGGAGGGGTGAAATCATAATCTTACTGGGAAAATGCGGGAGACCAACCATTATCATGACTTCGTCCAAATATAATTCTCATGTACATTGGGATTGATCACGGAACAACCTCCCTCCGGTTTGCCGCAGACAACGGAAAGCGGTTCAAGATGTCCCGTGAAGCAGCGAAAGAGTTCACCATCGACGATCTGCGCAAACTCGGCCCCGTCGAAGAAATCTCCGGAATCGCGCTCTGTTACTCGATGGGCGACAACTTTACGCAGATAACGCCGGTTGACAGACTGAAGAACCGCGGCATCATTACCCGTGACGGTGCGGGCGAACACATCGGCGGAGGAACACGCGTCTTTGATGCGGTAAAAGACTCCGGCATTCCGGCGGTTGCAATCCCCGGGATTCATCGGGGTTCGGACACGGATCCGCGGTTCAAGATTTACTCGCATCAGACCAGTCCGGAAAAACTCGGCATCGCCTATCTTGCAGCAGAAACACTCGGCGACACCTTCATTGTCTCCGACATCAGTTCAAACACCGTCTCCCTTCTGGTGGCAAACGGAAAAGTTATCGGAGCGTTTGATGCATGCGTGTTTGCGCCCGGAACACGGCACGGCGCACTTGATGTGGATGCAATCAGAAAGGTTGACGCAGGAGAACTCACCGCAAACGAAGCCTTCACCACCGCAGGCGTGATGTATCATCTGGAAGAAAAATATCAGAATCCGGCCGTGGCCATGTGGGCCGCAATGGAGTGTGCATCCCTTGCACTGCTCGCACCCGCCGCACCTGTTGCTCTTGCCGGAAGTCTTGCCCCCGATCTTGCCGAGGAGATCTCCGCGCTTCTGCAAAAGCCGGTCATCGTCTATGATGAGTGGGCAGCGTCCGACGGTCTCGCCCGGATCGCCCGGGATGTCTTTTCCGGAGCAAAACAGATTCTCGGTATCCCTGTTTCTCCGGCACTCAGAAGATAATGTTTCGCAAATCGTCGAACTTATTTTCGACCAAAAGAAAGATAAGCCGAATAGAACAACCAATCCCAAAAAACAGGATATTCAAACCTATTTTTAGAAAATACCTCCGAATTGACGGCATCGGCGGAAACACTAAATTCATATTGATTAATCGTGATAAATTATACTGGTTATTCACGTGAAAGAACTACGCATCCATGGGAGAGGCGGACAGGGATCCGTCACGGCTGCGGAACTCATTGCAACCGCAGCCTTTGCCGGCGGTGTGCACGCCCAGGCGTTTCCGGCATTTGGTGTCGAGCGCCGCGGTGCACCCGTTCAGGCATTCGTGCGGTTCAGCAACGAGAAGATCCGGCTGAGAAGCCAGGTCTACGAGCCGGATTATATTATTGTACAGGACAGCACCCTCATTCGCGACGTCAACGTATTCGCAGGAATGTCTGAGGGAGGAATTGCCATCATCAACACCGAAAAGAAAGGAGAGTACAACCTTCCCGCAGGTGTCAGACTGATCATCATTGATGCAACGCAGATTGCCCTGGAAGAGATCGGCCTGCCCATCACCAATACCACGCTGATGGGAGCATTCGCCGCGGCAAGCGGTGAGATCACGCTGGATGCGCTGAAAGGCGCAATTGAGGAACGGTTCCCCGGAAAGCTTGCAGCGACCAACTTCGCCGCAGCAAAGCGGGCATACAATATGGTTTTGGAGGGAGCAGTCTAATGGCGCTTGGAATAGGATGCACAGCACGGCCCGGCCAGTCCAGAAACAACAAAACCGGATCCTGGCGGGTCTTCTACCCGGTTCTGGACAAGGAAAAATGTACCAAATGCGGAACCTGTCAGCTGATCTGTCCGGAAGGCTGCATCAACCAGATGCCGGACAAAAGCTATGAGATCGATCTTGACTTCTGCAAAGGGTGCGGCATGTGTGCGGCGGAATGTCCCGACAAAGCCAAGGCAATCACCATGCACAAGGAGGAAAAATAAATGACACTTCAGATTATGGAAGGATCCATCGCCGTTGCAGAGACTGTCCGGCTCTGCCGCCCGCAGGTGATATCCGCATATCCGATCACCCCGCAGACACATATCGTCGAAGGTCTTGCCTCCATCGTTGCGGATGGACGGCTTGACGCGGAGTATATCTGTGTGGAGTCCGAGTTCTCCGCGCTTTCCGCCTGTATCGGTGCGTCCGCCGCAGGAAGCCGTGTCTACTCTGCAACCACCTCGCAGGGCCTTGCCCTGATGGCCGAGGTTGTCTTCAACTCCGCAGGTATGCGGCTCCCGATTGTGATGGGCATTGCCAACCGTGCAATCTCCGCTCCCTTATCCATCTGGAACGATCAGCAGGACTCCATTATGATGCGGGACTCCGGCTGGCTGCAGTTCTATGCAGAGGACAATCAGGAAGCAGTTGACCTTCATGTCCTCGCCTACAAAATCTGCGAGGATCACAACATTCTGCTTCCGGCATTCGTCTGTTTCGACGGATTCATTCTCTCACACGTGTTCGAGCCGGTCGATATCCCCTCACAGGAAGAGGTGGACGAGTTCCTCGGGCCCTTCACCCCGTACCAGAAACTCGACGTCAAGGATCCGATCTCATTCGGTATGTACGCAACGCCTGAATATTATCTGGAGTTCCGGTACGAACACGATCAGGCAGTCCACCGGGCAGCAGACGCGATGCGCAAGTACGGCAAAGCGTTTGGCGAGAAGTTCGGCCGCGACTACTCCGAACTTGTCGAAGGGTACAAACTCGAAGATGCGGATGTTGCGATCGTTGCCATGGGTTCCATCTGCGGTACCACCAAGGATGCAATCGACGAGATGCGTGCGGAAGGCAAGAAGGTCGGCCTCTTAAAGATTCGCTGCTTCCGTCCGTTCCCGGCAGAAGACATCGCAAAGGCACTCGCCCACGTCAACACCATTGCTGTGCTGGACAAGAACGTCAGTCTCGGTGCAAAGGGTGCGGTCGCCATTGAGGTCAAGGAAGCCTGTTACGGTTCCGGTATTCCGGTCTATGACTACATCCTCGGCCTTGGCGGACGCGACGTGCGCAAGAAGGATATCAAAAAGATTGTAGAACTTGCCGAGAAAGGTTCCGGCGATATGTTCTACGGACTGCGCGAGGAGTTGTTATAAATGGTAGATCGTACAATTGAAAACTTCGACTGCGGCCACCGCGCCTGCGGCGGCTGCGGGGCGTCATCTGCGGTCCGGATGATCCTGAAGGGAGCAGGAGAAAACACCATCGTCGTGAGTCCGACCGGATGTCTTGAGGTGTTCTCCACTCCGTATCCGGAGACCGCATGGAAAACGCCCTGGATTCACTCGCTGTTCGAGAACGCATCGGCTGTTGCGTCCGGCATTGAGGCGTCCCTGAAAAAACAGGGACGGCTTGACAAGGAAAAGATTCTCGTCATCGGCGGAGACGGCGCGACTGTGGATATCGGTATGCTCTGCATCTCCGGAGCATTCGAGCGCGGTCATGACTTCACCTATGTCTGCTACGACAACGAAGCCTACATGAATACCGGTATTCAGCGTTCCGGTGCAACCCCGTATGATGCGGACACCACCACGTCACCGTCCGGCGCATGTTCAACCGGTAACAACCGGCCCAAGAAGGATCTCCCGCAGATTCTCGTTGCCCACGGTTCCCCCTATGTGGCAACAGCCACGATGGCATACCCCATGGACCTGATGAGAAAAGTCGAGAAAGCTATGAACACACCCGGTCCCTGCTACATTCAGGTACACGCACCCTGCTGTACCGGATGGGGATTCGACGGCTCCAAGACGATGGAGATCGGCAGAATGGCGGTTGAGTGCGGTCTGTGGCCGTGCTACGAAATGGTTGACGGAAAACTGACATCCGTCAAGAAGGTCAAGCGTGTACCGGTCGATGAGTATCTCAAAGCCCAGAAACGGTTCCGCCACCTGTTTAAACCGGCCCGAAACGATGCAGAGGTTGCAAAGATTCAGGCAATTGCCGATGCCAACGCCGCAAAGTACGGCATTGACATCGCATAAATTCTTTTTTTTCCAAGCGCTCTTATCCGAAGAGATCCAATATAGACTGCAATGACCTTTGCAGCAGACATACTTTCCCTGCTTTTCCATCCAAAGGAGTTCTTTGCAGATGCATCCCGCACGCAGTCCTTGAAACTGCCGCTGATCTATACCGCCGTATATGGAATCTTCGCCGCAGCTGTCGCCTACCAGGTATCCGCAGCCTCCGCAGCGCTGATCGGCATGCCGGACGCCGCCGGAGTGCTTGGCGCGGTCGGCGCGGTAACCGGATTCATCATGGCCTTTCTCATATGGGTCATCGTCGCTGCATTCTTCTTTGTGTTCGTCAAGTTCATCACGCATACCACTGCCGGATTCAAACCCTTCCTTTCCGTTACCGGCTATGCCTCACTCCCGATTCTGATAGGAACAGTTCTCATGCTTCTTGCAGGTGCAGTATCTCCCGGAATATTTGACGGGTGGACGGGCTATCTGCTGAATATTGTGGTGCTGTTCTGGTGCATGCCGATCTGGATCTACGGATTTGCAGCCGCCGGCAACGTTCCGGTACGTGCTGTTTTCACGGCACTGCTGATTCCGATCATCATCATGGCCGCATACACCGCATATGAAACCTATACGACCATCGAATCACTGAAAACCCTGGCGGCAACGGGCGGCATGAACGGCATGCAGATATCAATGCAGCCGCCGCGCTAACCTTTTTTTTGTGTATCCCGGAAACTGCTCGCTACATTAATACGCAATGTAAAACAAACATTACAATTAGTAATATGGAGATTACTAATGCAACAAAAACACTGCTGTTTACCCAACAGCAGTTCTTCCGAAATGAGTCATTTCACGGACGGATCGCCCTTCCGGCTCTCCTTATCATACTCTATGCTGGGACTGCCGCAGTATTTACCGCCGGTGTGAATGTTTCAGGACTGGCAGGAAACTTCGTACTCAATCTCATTGCCTGGCCGCTTGTTGCGGCACTCTTTTATTTTTTCCTCAGAGTGATGGGGCATGTCGAATGCGGATATGTCCCCGTCCTTGCAGTAACCGGCTATGCCGCAGTACCGCTCCTGATCGGAACAGTCCTGACCGGAATAATCAGCTCAACAGTCGGTGGATTTTCCGGAGTGCTGACAGCACTGATGAGTGCTGCCATTCTTCTCTGGTGTATCCCGATATGGGTGTACGGCATTGCCGCAGTAACAAACCTGCCGGTGAAATCCGTACTGGTTCTGTTGATCATCCCGGTACTGCTGATCTTCGCAGTTGAACTGTGGGGCACGTTTGCAGGCGGAACCTCTCCGGCATCCGGAATGCCCGGAAACGGAGGAGGAGGAGGAGTGTCAACGAGTATGACCCGGGGACCAGCCGGCGGAGGAATGGTGATGGGAACGGGCGGCGGAGGCGGCCCAAGATAATTCTATTTTTCAAAAAAAGATTAGAGATACTGATCTGCTTTTCGTCTCAGCCGCCAGTACCGGTATCCTACAGCACAGAAGAGAACAAACCACAGACCCATACAGATCACGAAGTACTTCTCATAGCTTGCAGGATAAAACCGCATCTGGATATCGCGTTTGTCCGTCCAGACGACAACCGTTTCATACTGCGTAGCATTCGGGACAATGCCCTGTTCCTGCAGCTGTGTCGTCTCCTCATCAATCAGATATGTTTTACCGTCATTGCTTACGGGACCAAGAATCAGGTTGTTTGTATGAAAGCCTGCCGGAAGAAACACCGTGGTATTGAACGGTGAGAGATACTGCGCATACATCAGATACCCGTCAAGCGGTGCATCATAGACAAGCGTATAGTTTCCTTCCGGAAACGCTATCTGCATGGAATTCTTCTTCGTGGCGTTTACAATAGTCCCGTTCTCCGCAGTAAGTGTAAGGTTCGTTACTTTCAGTTCCGCTCCCTCCCCGATGAAACCGGGAGAGATCAGCATATAACCGCTCTGGTTTACCAGAGTGACCTCTGCGGAGAAGGATGCCCCGTTCTCCGCAATGTAATACGTCGCCGTGTTCGCGGATGCAGGGACAATCAGCAGTATGCCTATCAGCAGTACTGCAGTTACAGCACGGAGAGCAGTGCCTCGATGGTCGGGTCGATCTCGATTGGCGGAGCGCATTGCTTAATCACCGTTTCCGGATCCTTCAGGAGGTGGCCGGTAACCACACAAACAATCTTCTCTTTGGGATCCAGCATGCCCTGCTCGGCAAGTTTGCGGATACCGGCAACCGACGCGGCGGATGCCGGCTCAACACCGATACCCTCATAGCGGGCAAGATCGCGCTGCATGGCAAGAATCTCCTCATCGGTTACGGACTCTGCGCATCCCTTCGTCTCGCGGATTGCGCGAAGAGCCTTCTCTGCATTTACCGGTGCACCGATACGGATTGCGGATGCAACCGTCTCCGGGTTCTGCTCCACCACAACCTCCGGCAGGTTGCCTTTGATTGCGTTGACGACCGGCATCGCACCCTCTGCCTGAATTGCCGTCATCATCGGCAGCGTGTCGATGTAGCCGACATCGCGCCACTCGCACAGACCCTTATAGACCGCAGAGATGTTTCCTGCGTTGCCGACCGGCAGAACAATTCTGTCCGGTACACAGCCAAGCTGATCAACCGCCTCAAACCCGATGGTCTTCTGACCCTCAAGCCGGTACGGGTTGATGGAGTTTAAGAGATAAATGCCGTGGGTAACGCAGAGCTCGTGCACCATCTCCAGAGCGCGGTCAAAGTTGCCGCGAATCGAGATGACCTTTGCCCCGTGCATCAGTGCCTGGGCAACCTTACCAAGCGCAACGTGACCTGCCGGCAGCAGAACAACCGCCGGCATTCCGGCTTTTGCCGCATATACTGCCATTGAGGCGGAGGTGTTGCCGGTGGAAGCACAGGCAACAATATTCTTGCCGAGCTGTTTTGCCATCGAAACACCGAGCGTCATGCCGCGGTCCTTAAAGGAGCCGGACGGGTTCATACCCTCGTGCTTTGCATACAGATTCGGCAGTCCGAGTTCTTCACCGATCTTTTTCAGGTGGTAGAGAGGGGTTCCTCCCTCCTGAAGGGTAACCGGCTCAATTCTGACCGGCAGGAACTCCTTGTACCTCCAGACGGAGATAGGGCGTTTCTGGAGTTCTTCATGGCTGACGGTGATCTTATCGAGATCATATTTGACGGCCAGGAGATGACCGCACTTTTCACAGTTGTATACAATTGCGTCCGGAGGATACTCCGCACCGCAGTGGACACAGACGAGACGATACATGCTGTATGTATTTGGTGTTGAAACGTTAGAATGTTATTCCCAGACGACTTTTTTCGCCGGTACTCCGGAAATTTTCAGAAAGACGATCCAGAGAGCCGCAGGCACGAGAAATGCCGCCCACTTCGCATACCCGGCAGGGATTTTTCCCATAAAAAATCCAAGAAACACCACTGCCGCAACAACCACAAGAACAACCGCAAACATCTTGGGCCTGATATCGGATCCGTCTCCTACGACGGTTCCGCGAATGCGGCGAAACCGGAACGGATAGAGATAGTGAATGCCGGAGTTGTCGCAGGTATCTTCCAGGAGATGGAGGAAGCAGCCGAGCAGAAACGCGGCACCAAATATCCAGATGAGAACATGGTCCCGCAAAAATTCCAGAGGGGGGATGTACGAAAGCACATAGCAGAAGAGCCACAGCCAGAGCGTCAGCAGCGCCGACATGCAGATGATGCCGATCGGCGAGTGCGGCAGTTCGCGGTGCCCCTGTTTCGGGAGAATTTTCTGACCGAAGATGCCGACAAAGATGATCGAGAGCGGTTTGTAACAGAAGAGGTAGAGGAAGTAGCCGATCACCGGGGTCAGGAAAAATCTCCTGCCTTTTGCGCCGGGAATTGCTGCGTGGAAGATCGCAGAGCCGCGGCCTTTGTCCACGTCCGGCGCAATCGATCCAAAGAAGATGCCGAGCAGAATCACAAGCGACCATGACCAGTGGATGAGCCCTGCAACAGGGGCGAGGATGACAAGACCGGTCAGGAGGCTGAGCAGTAGATGGGTTGAGCCTTTCACGGATAAGTATTGGCGGGACCGGAAAAATAATTTCTTGGTGAACAAAGTACGTCAGTACTTCTTCTCAAAAGGTTTACCAAGATAATGCCGAGGAGGATGCCCCGATATAAAGCACATCCCCATTCCAGTCCTGAAAGGATTGTATAACGCTTCAGAGGTTGCCGGAGTGTAAAAATTCTCTCCCACGAGATCAGAACGCACAAAAAAAGCATTGACCCCGGAAATATTAGTACCCACTAACTGATAATTTTTGGATTTCGCCAATGTTTCCAATGCTTTTAATGATGCACCATGCTGATCTGAACCATCCCATATATGATCAGGATCATACTGCATTATCCAAGAAAAATCCCCAGGAAATTTAGCATTATACTCAATAATGACAACACGCGGATTGAGTACGTGAATATTTTCAAAAACGTAATAATCATTTCCATCTATATCTACAGAGAGCAGATCGATTTCACCAGTAATTCCCCCCTTAATGAAAAGATCGTTAATATTGTCTTTACTAATAAATTCATTGAGGACGTTTAATTGCGACCCCCCCCCCAAGTATTGATTTGAATTCTTTCCTAATATACTCACAGGATGTTTTATCCCCTTCGATCCATAATCCTCTCCATCCCTGTAAGAGCAGATAATGAGTATTGTTTTCTAATCCGTCTCCCACACCAAATTCGACAAAAACCTTGTTTGTAGTTCCAATTCTTCTAAATATTTCCGCGATGATTCCATCTTCATCATTTTGTGAATACACTTTATAACCAAATTTCTCAAGCCTCAAAGGATGGATATATGGTTCAGAACAAAGAAGTTCTCTCCGAAATTTTTCAGACTCCAAATATTTCATAGATTGGGGCGTATTCCACAGAAATTCACGAAGACGAGCTAAGAATGATTTAATCATTATCTAATTAGAGGTTATATTTGGAAATATAAGTATCGACATGAGATGAAAGCGTGAAAACATGCAAAACAAATAATACATAAGTGTTTTCAAAGAACACGTATTAAGTAAGTATCATGGCGAAGAAGTCAGGACGAACCGGCGGGCAGCGCCGGAGAAAATCACAGAAGATGCAGAAACAGATTACGGGGATCCTTGTGGTAATTGTTGCCGCGGCGTGCCTTCTGATCTTCGGCGGCGGAGTTCCGGGCTCCGCTCCAGAACTTGCGCCGCTGATCACAGATGAACATGCATTTGCGATGCATGCAGTTGATGTGGGACAGGCGGATGCGATCCTGCTTTCCAAGGACAACACGTACGCATTGATCGATGCAGGCGAGACGATGTCCCCTTCAGAACGCGAGGCGCGGGAGAAACTGTTCATCTATCTTGACTCGCTTGGTGTGAAACGACTGGAGTTCCTGCTGCTGACGCATCAGGATTATGATCACATCGGCAGCGCGCTTGATGTGCTGAAACGATACGAAGTCGGTACCGTCTATGACAACGGCATTACCCACACCTCGGCGACCTACGAGAAGCTGATGCAGTACATTCTTGAGGAAAATATTTCCTACCGTGTGGTCTCCGCAGGAGACAAAATTCCTTCGCCGTGGAACGAGGTGACGCTGGATGTTCTCTCGCCGCCGAAGGATTTGATTATGGCGGGAGCGAAACCGGACATCAATGAAAACTCTGTGGTGGTGAAGGCGACCTACAAAAATGTGTCCTATCTCTTAACCGGTGATGCGGAGAAGAAGGCTGAAGAGGCGATGCTTGCCGCAGGAGCGGATCTGAACGCCGACATTCTGAAGGCGGGACATCATGGAAGCTCCACGTCATCGACGAAAGCGTTCCTGAACGCGGTGCGTCCGGCAGTGATTGTGATGAGTGTCGGCGAGGGAAATGAGTACGGCCATCCGCACAAGGAGCCGCTGGAGCGGTTTGTGCAGATGACGAAACACATCTACCGGACGGATATGGACGGGGATGTGGTGGTGACAACCGACGGCGAGGTATATTCTGTGGTGACACGCAAACCGCATGTGTATGAGAATGTGATTGTGCCAAACCAACCCGCAGCGGAGGCATGATGGAGAAGCTGCTGGTTACGGTTGATGCAATTGAGGGAGACAAAGCGTCGCTTCTTCTCCGGATGCCGGAGGAGGAGCGGCCTCTTGCGATTGTTCCGCTCGCACTGCTGCCGGAGGGTGTTTCTGCGGGAGATATTCTCTCTCTCTCGTTTCACGCAGAGCCGGAGCTGACGGAGGCCGCGCGGAGACGGGCAGAGGAGCTGCACAAGCAGCTTCTGCGGAGATAAGCGGATGCAATTCACGCATGCATGGGATGACTCACGGCTGAACGAAGAGGCACGGGCATTCCTCAGAACACGGGAGGAAGATCTCGGCGACCGGTGGGCAAAAATTGTGCGGGACGCTATCTCCGGCAACTCAGCAGAACTGCGGCGCGTCCGGAGCAGACGGGCAACGGATGCTCCTGTTCCAGAAGGTGTGGTTGTGGTGGAAGCAGATGCGAACGGTGTTCCCGTGCGGTTGTATGTTCCCGCGTCCACCACGCCGCCTAAAAAGATCGTTCTCTATTTTCACGGTGGCGGCTGGGTTATCGGCAGTGTGCAGAGCTGCTCGCGGTTCTGCGGGGAACTTGCACGCGCGGCAGGAGTGGTTGTTGCTGCTGTCGAGTACCGGCTTGCACCGGAGTTTCCCTATCCCGCGGCAGTCGAGGACTGCCAGACGGCATGTCTATGGATGCAGGAGTATGCGGCAGCGTACGGCGGGGATGCTGCGCAGATCTATGCCGCAGGAGACAGTGCGGGCGGTAACCTCGCAGTTGCACTGGCGCAGGAATATCCGCTGAGCGGATTGATGCTGTTTTACCCGGTGGTAACACTTTTGTCTGAAGACTACGGAGTATCATGGCAGGAGTTTTCCCGCGGCTATGCGCTGGATGCGGATCTGATGGAAGCGTTTGCCGAGGCATACGTTCCCGACGCGATGCGGGGTGACGTACGTGTATCGCCGCTTTCCTGTGCGGATCTTTCCCGGCTGCCGCGAACGCTCTGCATCACAGTGGAGTGTGATATTCTGCGGGATCAGGGGGAGAGGTTTGGTGAACGACTACGGGAAGCGGGTGTCTCGGTTACGGAACGATGTTTTGCGGGGGCCGTGCATCTGTTTGTGACGGTTGCCGGAATGGACGGGGACTTTTGGCGCGGTATTGGGGAGTGCGCGGCGTTTTTACAGCAATAATTCATTAGAGCCAGCACGGCCAAGGAAGTCCGAACTGTTTTGCAAGGTCCGCAATTTCGTCGTGAATTTCCCGGTCCAGTCTGAACAGGACAACAAAGTAGAGAACTGCCCCCGCCGCAACTGCGATGAGGACCAGGAAAACATTCGTGAGCGGGATAAACTGCAGGTAGACGAGGATAAATGCCGCCATCAGTAATGCACTGAAGACGATGTGGGCTGCGGCACGAAGGTCACAGCGGACGTCGACATAGTGTTTGAGGTAGTGTCTGAGGAGGACTGCGTTGAGTGTGATGCTGAGAAGCGAGGCAACCGCAGCCCCTTCGATGCCGATGATCGGAATCAGGAGAACGTTGAGGACAACGTTGAGGATAGCCGCCGAGCCGCTTGCATAGAAGGACTGGCGGGCATGATCGATGGCGCTGAGGGTTGTTCCAAGGAACACCATGAAGACATTCACGATCTGTAAGAGAAGCAGAATGGCACAGGCCGTCCCGCCTACGGCGAAGTCTGCACCGTAGAAGAAGTAGAGCAGACGCTCGGAAAGCAGAATGCCCCCTGCGGCGGCCGGTACTGCGAGCAGAAGTCCGTAAGTGATGCTTCGCGTTAAGATTCCCGGTATCCGGGTGAGATCGCCTTTGGCGCTCCAGTTGCTGAACTTCGGAGTAAGTGTTCCGGCAATCGCGGTGGTGATGAACGTGCCCGCGGTGGTAAGCTGCAGTGCCACGCGGTAGACACCGACGTCCCCGTTTTCCATGAAGTAGCCGATAAAGATGGTGTCGGCATAGGAGAAGATAAGAGAGCCGCTGCCGATGAGGAAGATCCAGAGCGAGTAGGTGATGAGGCTTTTAAGATGACGGGTGGTGAACCGTGCGGGCCGGAAGGTGAAGTATTTGAGGCAGAATATGCCGGATATGATAATTGCGATGATGAAGCCGCCGAAAAGTCCTGCCACCGAGTAGCCGAGAAGGACGGCAACGATCTGAATGAGGATGCGGGCAAACTCATTGACGCCGGTCGCGAGATTTCTGATACCGACATGACCGAGGCCGTAGACGCCCATAGTGATGGTGCCGCCGAAGAATGCAGCGGCGAGTGCTGCAATAATCCAGTGGACGAGTTCATACTCTTTGAGGTCAACGAAGTACGGGCTGACCGCAAGGAGCACCAGTGTGGAGACGATGATTAAGAGGAACCGCAGCGTTGCATACGCGGTGAGGTATGCGTTCTGATCCTTTCCCTCGGAGATGCGCTTGACGGCTGCCCCGCCGAATCCGGCATCGCCGATCATGTTGAAGACGCCGTAGTAGGCGAGGAAAAGATAGTAGACACCCATCAGGTCTTTACCGAGAATGTGGGAGAAGAGCATGGTGGAGACAAATCCAAAGAGCGTAACAGCGATGGTTACGCCGAGCTGGATCATGCTCTGGCGCTGGATGGGCGGAATTGCGGAGATGCGGTTGATGAGTTGCGGGGGCATCTTTGTTGTGGAATAGTGTTGGTGTTCGGGGGTTAAGAAGGAGGTGGGGAGATACCTGCTGATTACGATTTTTCCTGTGTGATGACGATCCATTTTCCATTTTTGTCGATGGATTTTATCTGTGCTTTGGGGTCGTCGACAAGTTGCATCCAGTCGGAAAAGAGCCGGCTGCACTATCCTCATGTGCAGGGAGCCAAGAGTAAGAATTTATGGAGGGAATAATTCCAAGGGGGAGAAATTCAAGGGATGGTTCAGCAGATGCGGCACTGTAGAGTGGATTATAATAGGAAGTATCATTGGTATTGTACTTGTCATACTTTATTATATATTAGTTCCTCTTTCTTTAACGGTGTAATTAAAGAAACTATAAAAACACACCCTAAAAACCACCATATTTGAATATTTTATGACTAAAATACCCCCATACAGGATATAAAAAAGCAAAGAATAAGATTTCACTTGGATCCAGTGTCAATACCCATACAATTTTATCAATGACAGTGTTTGCGAGAAATAAAGAAAGGTTCAATAGCTCTATACAGGGATGTGTTCTTTTCCGGAGACGAACTGCATTGCAAGCAGACAGGGAGTACGTGTATGGGGAGAAGCTGATGATGCTTCTGCTGAAGCAGCTGCATTATCCGGAAACTATCATCCGGGAAGTATTGGGAGGAATCATGAGGAATGGGTAGAAGATACCAGAGAAGTAAAAATCCCCAAATAAAAAATGAGATAAAAGAAGAGTTAATTTAATAAAGAGAACAGAACCTTATAAATATCATCCTTACCTAATGCAACAGGATTATTATCCATTCTTCCACTGCTAAAGGATGCGGCAACAATTCCATCTATATCATCTTTCTGAATTCCATAGAATCCCAATGATAATGTTACGTAGGGATCACATGTGTTCTTCAGCCACATCTCAAGACCACTATACTCTTCAAAAAGGCAGAATAACTCATCATCATTGGGAAAATGTCCCTTGTTGACGATGCTCACCCCATTCAGTGTAAGGGCAGCCGCGATTCCATGTGGAACACCATACAACTGCGTCAGAGGATAGGAAATTGCATGGCAAGCAGTGGTTCGGGTTTGGGAAAATGCCAATCCAGCAAGAACAGAAGCCCGACACATTTTCTCACGGTAAAGGAGATTGGATGGATATTGGATTGTTTTTTTGAGATTTTCCAGAATGATCTCTATTGATCGGCAGGCAATTTCCTGAACAAGAGGTGTCGTGTGCTTGGACCAATATGCTTCAACAGCATGACTTAATGCATCCAGACCTGTGGATAGTGTTATGATGGGGGGGAGACTCAGAGTAAATTCCGGAACAATCAAAGCGAGGCGCGGTTTTAATTCCGGAACATCAATGGAATATTTTCCCAGTTTATTTGCATCCCAGATGGTGGCCCATTGCGTAAGTTCCGAACCGGTACCAGCCGTTGTTGGAACAGCAATAATATCAATACAGGAACCAGCAACATAGGATTTATTCCGAATGCATGCAGAAATCTCATCCAGCGTGTAGGTGTTATTTTTTTCCGAATTTGAGAAAATACTAAGAGCCTTGGCAAGATCAATAGTACTACCTCCACCAATAGCAATCACTGTATCTATATACTGCCCCCCGATTATTCTAAGTACTTGCAAGATGTCATTCTGTGTCGGATTAGCGGGTACAGATTTCACCCATACATAGATATTTGACTGTTTTTCCAGTGAGTTTCGGAAAGTTTTCAGACCCCATCGCATGTCGGCACTCTCGCTCAGAAGCAAGACGACATTCTCTCCAGTCCGGGATAGAAGAAGATCTTCTGCAGTAGATTTATCGGAAAATACAATTTCAGTATTACAAAATGAGTTCATACACTGATCACCGTGTCTCATCATCGAATATGTTTGATGGTATCAGGGTTAGTATTTCGGAAATCGGCATACACACATCATCAGCTTCTTTTGCACGATGATGAGTAAGAATTGTTTTTGCAACGTTTTCCATGACTGGAATCCCACTTCGAGTTAGCTGATTGGCATAAATCACAATATTTACTCCGTGTACCGAGAATTCTTCTTCGGTTACGGTGTTGAAAGATGTGGGAACAACCACTAATGGTGTTGTTGCATCTTTTTCCCGAAAGATGTCACAGAAGGTAAAAATTTCCGTAGGATCTTTTTTTCGGGAATGGATCATGATTCCATCTGCACCAGCAGCAACATAGGCAAATGCACGTATAAGAGCATCATTCATTCCCTTTTCTAAGATCAGACTTTCAATTCTGGCGATCAGCATGAACTCTTTTGTTTTGAGAGCACGTTTTCCAGCAGCTATTTTTGCGGAAAAATTTTCAATGGTATCCTGAGTCTGATCTACATCAGTTCCAAACAGGGAGTTCTTTTTTAGCCCGATTTTGTCCTCAATAATAACTGCAGAAACACCTACACGCTCCATTGTACGGATATTATACGTAAAGTGTTCAATCAGTCCACCGGTATCTCCGTCCAAGATAATCGGTTTTGTGGTTACCTCCATGATATCATCAATGGTTCTCATGCGTGAGGAGATATCAACGAGTTCAATATCTGGTTTTCCTTTCGTGGTGGAGTCGCACAAGCTGGACACCCACATTCCATCGAACTGGTATGCTTTTCCATCCTGAAGTACGGTGGTATTTTCTGCGATCAAACCAGTGATTCCGCTGTGGGCTTCAATAACCGTTACAGTTTTTTTCATACCAAGAAGTTTTCTCAGTCTTCCACGTCGCGCCTCAGGAACAGCAAGCTGATCTCGCACCCGATTTTCAAGAAGGGCATAAGATCTGTCAATAGAGTAGGGATATTCGATTAATTCCCCACCATATTCCTGAAGAACTACGATAACTTCATCACGAATGGGTCTTTGAAATCCCGTTCTCCATTCATCGCCATGAACAACGTAATCCGGATGTAAATTTCTGAGATTTTCTGCATAACTCAAGGTGTTCTGCGGAATTACTTCAATAACCCCCTTGATGTTTTGAATGATTTTTTTTCTATCATCGAATGAAAGGATGGGAAAGCGTTTGAAACTGGCAATGACCTCATCAGTAAGAATGCCAATGGTCAAACGCCCTAATTTTGCTGCTTTATTGATGATATTGATATGGCCTCCGTGGATTACATCAGTACTGAAACACATGTATACGGACTTTTTTGCAAGATCGGCAACACGATTACTGACAACCGCAAGATCGCCACTAGTATCAATTTCACTGCAGAGAAGATTTTTGATATCAAGCGGATAAAGAATACATTTGTCTGAGATCTCGTTGAATGCATTCTCTGCATAACATCCGGTATTACCTGCCTCACAGTATTCCGAGATTTTTGTGAGCCATAGTTCCCATTCGGATTGGTGTAGTTTGTAAAGAGGTTGCGCAGCAAGTGCGTGATCAAAAAACTCAATGCCGATCTTTCGTATCTGGTTATCTTTTACGACAGCCTTGAAATCCTTTTCCGGAAGTTCGGCAGTGGAGCTCACTATCATACAACTTCCAGGGAACTCAAGCAGGTCATCCAGCACTATGTTTTCGAATACCAGATCCCCATGCATCAGAATAATGTCGTCATGGAGGTGATCTTTTGCGGAGTAAAGGGAGTAAATATAGTTTGTTTGATCATAAACAGGATTTTTTATGAAGGTGATCTGTAACGGCAGGTTCAGAGAGTGACAATACTCCATCAAAACGGTGTCAAACAGGCCTGTCGTGATTACGACGTCTGAAATACCAGCGTTTACTAATTGATTTAGTTGTCGGCCCAGTATTGTTTCTTGGGGAGACAATTCGGTCATACACTTAGGATGATCTTTGGTGAGGACTCCCATTCGTCTGCCCATTCCGGAATTGAGTATAACTGCTTTCATTTATCTCAGCCCCGCAAGATACTGCATGAAGTTTTCTTTATTTTGGTGCGGGGTCAGTGTTGGGCGTCCCAGAGTCGGACGAGAGCCAATTTTTGCATTTATTTCGATGAATGTCAGTTCCCAGGTGGTTTTGACGGCTGCAAGAACATGGATCAGTTCTTCACGGGTATCTACGGAGCACACATTTTTGTAACCGCAGCCTTTGGCAATTGCAGGAAGATCAATGTTGGCTGAAACGGTTGGCATCCCCCCGACCGACTCATGAGCTGCATTATTTACCACGACATGGATCAGATTTTTTGGGTTTTGGGAACCAATAATTGCCATTGATCCCATGTGCATGAGAACAGCCCCATCCCCGTCAATACACCATACCCGGGTTGCCGGCTTGTTCAAAGCAATTCCCAAAGCAATAGAGGAGCTGTGACCCATAGATCCTACTGTCAGAAAGTCAGATTTGTGTGATGCTTTGACAGTTTCCCGTATTTCAAACAGTTCTCGGGAAGTCTTTCCGGTTGTTGAGATGATAACGTCGTCTCCGGAGACATTGGTGATCTCTTTGATAATGTCTTCCCGCAAGAGGGAGTTGGAGTTCTGATACATTACGGGTTGATCATAGGTGAGAGCACCTTTTTTGATGACAAAGGCAACACTATTCCCTTTCGATAATGTTTCTGAGAATTTTTCGGCAATCTGCTGCAGTATTTCCGGATTTGTATCTTTGTCGATTACCAGATAAGGGATTTGCAGGGTATCAAGAATCTCCAGGGTAATTTTTCCCTGAAAACTATGCTGCGGTTCGTCATGCACATCCGGCTCACCTCTCCATCCAATGATAAATAGGCAGGGGATACCATAGACCTCCGGATGAAGGAGCGAGGTTACCGGGTTGATGATGTTTCCTTCTCCGCTGTTCTGCAGATAGACACAGGGTGTTTTCCCTGTGGCAAGGTGGTAGCCAGCCGCGAGGGCAACGGCATTTCCTTCGTTTGCAGGGATGATGTGGGTTGAAGAGATACCATGGGTGTTTACCAGATAATTGCAAAGAGATGATAGCTGGGAATCCGGGATACCAGTGAAAGAAGATATTTGGAGGGTGTCACGGAGACATTGAATGAATAGCTGTATTTTCATTTGAGATCCTATTAGAGTAGGACATAATGGGGTGTTTGTACGGGTGATTTTTTTTACAAAATTTCAGAGATCAATGTTATTTTTATCATATCCGCCACATCTTCTCCCGAATAGGATATAATGACATATCTCTGAAAAGATAATTATTACAAGGTTCTTGGAAAAGAAAAGAGGAAGAAGATATATCTTAGGCAAACAAAATATAACCCTACTCTAAGAGGATATAAGATGGATAAAACATACTGGATAGACTACTATAAAAATAATGAGCCCCCTAAGGAACCATCGTTGTTTGCACAGGTTGTATTATCATATATTTTAAAAAGGAGGGGCAATTCACCAGTAACCCCATCTCTCCTTGAATTAGGATGTGGAAATGGAAGAGACAGCATTTATTTTGCCCAAAACGGGATTGATGTGACTGCAATTGATCAAGTTGATGAGATTTGCCGTCTTCGAAATAGGTTTAAATCATGCAAAAATCTGAATTTTATTCGAGAAGATTTTACAGATTTTCCGGGATATTTGTCGGAAAAATATGATTTTATTTATAGCAGGTTCACTCTCCATTCAATTCGTGAAGACGAAGCAAACACCCTTTTGAAAAATGTACATGATAACCTTAAAACCGGAGGGGAATTATTCATTGAGGCCCGAAGCGTAAATGATGATATTTTTGGAAAAGGAATGCCTGTTAAGGGAGAGAGAAATGCTTTCATTTACAATGATCATTACCGCAGGTTTATAGATGGTGATGAACTGGTAGAAACCTTATCGAGAATTGGGTTTAACATAATTTATACTGAGGAAAGCAAAAATTTTGCACCTTATAGGAATGAAAGACCTTCGGTCATTCGAGTGGAAGCCACAATACTGTAAATGTTTAACTAAAATTTAAATAGAACTTGCGCAATGTGTGCCGTGCCAAAATTATTTGAATTCATGCCGATACCTTCTGTCGTCCATCGGATGTTTCTCATTCCTATTCTCCTTATTTATCCTCAATATCCGATAAGCACCTTGTCCGGTGTTTCTATGACACCCCAGTCCAAACTCTGATGAAGCCTGACGGTGTTGTACCAGATTAGCATTTAGTCAAGGCTTGCGAACTCCGCGCGAAATTGTTTGTAAATCTGGAACCATCTCTCCACCTTTCCATTACTTTTCGGATGATTATATTTGCAGAGAATGTCTTTTAGTCCTCTTTATCTACAATATTCTTCAAATGCATGATTTGCTTCTCCATAACAGTCCCATCTATTTGCATAAAATTGCGAACCATGATCCGTAATGACCTCCTCTATCTTTCCATAGGGAAGATATGACTGACACGCCTGTTCCACGGCTGAAATTGAATTTTGCGTGGTTGCAGGCATCAAACTCTTTCCCAGCGAGAATCATTCTTCTTGCATCATCCAACACGACACAAACCTGTTTCCCGTTGAATTTACTGACATGCCAGTCCATATGGACAGCTTCAAGGCTGAATTCATGTTCATAGCGAACCCAGGGACGATGACGAATACCTTTTTTCGGGTCGGGATGAGTCATACTTTCCTCCAGAAGAATACGATGAATTGCACGGTTACCAATGGAAAATCCTTTGATTTCCCGAAGATATTTCCCCAATTCCTTAGTACCAATACGAAGAGTCGCTTTGGCAGAAAGGATCTTCAAACGAATGGAGGGACTGACGACGGCAGCAGGCAGGCCACGCTTCAGCGGGATAGGATACACACCATTCGTACGGTAGTACTTCACCAGCTGATACACGCGGCTCGCAGTAATGCCGTGAAGATCACCAACCAGCGTCGCAGGAAGGGATAAATCCACAATCATTTTAATGATTTGTGCGATTTCTTCACCAGAAAGGGATACGTCTCTCTTGTTTTTTATCACGTCTTAAAGATTTGTAAAATTTATTCGATGCAACACACCATAGGAGATGAATAAAATCCATAAATATTAAAAGGACACACAGATGAATAATAAGTAGGATGGAAGATGCCATATTTTATGAGAACGCTACAGGAACTCGAATCTCCACAGAACGGAAACTACAACTTGTGGAATTGATAATTTTACTTGAAGTCAAACGAATTTGTGAAAAACATCAAGTGAAATATTTTTTAGTTGCGGGAACACTTCTGGGTGCGGTAAGGCACCAAGGCTTTATTCCTTGGGACGATGACATCGACATAGGCATGACAAGAAGTGAATACAACAAATTTATCACAATCTGCGAAAAAGAATTAAAACCTCCATTTAAGATGATATCAGGGACAAACGATCAAAACTATATAATGCCATTTATAAAAATAATGATGGAGGGAACAACTTATGTAAGCAAAAGCCTAGAGTCAGCCCCCATACACCTAGGCATATGGATTGATATATTCCCTCTCGACAATGTACCCAATGGTCGAGGATTGTGTACACAAATACATAAATATCTCTTAAAATACCTCATTGATTCATGCTATGTTAGATATGGATATGGGATACCTAACACCAGACTTCGTAAGATATATCGATTTGTCATGACGTTACCTCTTCATTTCATGAGTGATCATACGTTATTACGCTGGCGAGACAAAGAGTTAGAAAAATATAATAATATTGAGACCAAAAGGAAGTATCTTACAGGATCACCCTATAAATACGAAAAAAGCTTGATTTCCTCCTCAAATTTAGAAAAACTGGAGACACTAAGATTTGAAGGAGAGATATTTCCAGTTCCCAATAACTATACGCAGATATTGAAATTAGTCTATGGAGATTATATGACACCACCTCCAGAGTCAAAACGAATTGGACACATTCCTGTAAAGATAGATTTAGGAAAGTATGAAATTACAGAAAATATTCAAAAAATGTTTCAAAATTACCAGAGATGACACACATATAGAGAATAATGGTACTTACTCATGCAATGAATAACAATAGCACCAATAAAAAGAAATAACATACACGATGTATCAAATGAAAAGAGGAATCCCAATGCAAATATCCGTCATAGTCCCACTCAAAAATAAAGCACAAGAAATCAACAGATGCATAGATTCAATACTGGCACAGACCATAACAAATTTTGAATTAATTATAGTCGATGGAAACTCCACAGATGGAAGTTTGGAAATCGTTGAGACTTATCAGGACCAACGAATACAGATAATTAACCAACAATCCAAAGGAGCAGCAGCAGGAAGGAATGAAGGAATCCGTGCTGCACAAGGAGAATTGATCGCATTTTTAGATGCAGATGACGAATATTTGCCAGAATTTCTTGATATCATCTTACACTTGGTAGAACGTTTCCCCACTGCAGGCATGTATGGCACGAGAGGATATAGTGTCGCAAATGGAGTTATCATAGATCCACAGACGGAAGATAATATAGAAAATCCAGATAATCTCATTTTAGATTACTTTGAAGCAGTATCTCACGGTGAATTATATAGTATGTCCGGAGTTGTAATCCGCAAATCAGTATTTGATGAGATAGGAATGTTCAACGAATCATTGATTTGGTATGAAGATGTAGAGATGTTTGGGAGAATTGGTTATTCATACCCTGTTGCTCGTTCACTACGGTACGGCTTTGTGTATCACCGAACCGCATCAAATAAAATTACAGACTCGATCCCAATATTGCCAGAAGAACATCCCCTGATAACATTTCTTCAGCAACAACATCCAGAAGAAATTTCCCAAAGAAGAGACGCGCAATATATTCCACCCTACATTGAATCACTGCATCTCAAATTTGCGGGATCTCAAATTCTATCGAATAATATCACTGGTGCACGTAATAGCTTATCTTATGTGAAAAATCCACATTTCAGAGGGAAAAAATACTTCCTCTATGTCTGTAGCATAATGCCAGCCCCCCTCTTACGGTATCTTAGATCTCGAACAGGCCTAAGATATAAGATGTACGATACTTACAAAAAAACACATACGCGAAGGAGGAATTAAAACACCTCAATTGATTTAATAGATGAAATCACAAAAATTTGCTTGTTGAAAACCACACTATATAAAAATTAGTGGGAGCATACTAAATTATATACCCTCATCGTCTCCTCGGCACATTTTTTCCAGGAAAATTTCTCTAATTGTAAATATCCCTTCTTTCTCATCTGTTCACGCAACTTATCATCATCGATCATCCGGCAAACAGCCTCCCGCATAGACCCTGCATCTTTTGGATCAAAATACATCGCAGCATCACCACCAATTTCTGGGAGGCAACTTGTTCCACTACAAATAACAGGACAACCACAGGAAAACGCTTCAAGTACAGGCAATCCAAATCCTTCATTAACAGAAGGAAATACAAATGCCAATGCATTCTGGTACAAAGAAATTAGTTTCTGATCACTAACTGTTTCCTGATGAACTGAGGTGAGGAGACCAAGAGTTTCCAAGAACTGAATTTCCGCTCTGCGGAACGGACCACCTCCCGCACAAATCAGTCGACACTCACCAGACTGAAGCACAGAACGAATTGCCAAAACAAAATGATAAAAATTTTTGTGAGGTGAACGCGACCCAACATAAAGAAGATAAGGGATAGAGATTGGAGAGGGTAAATCACTCTCTTTTTTGGGGGGAATGGCATATTTCTCAAAAAGAGAGCCTAGATAAACCACATCAATCATATCCGAATCAATATCATAATATTTCACAAAATCAGATTTGGTAGCGTAAGAATCCGCAATAAAACGGGCTGCATTTTTTACAATCTCCTCAGTATTAGATCTCATCTTTGTAGAAAGCGGAAAATACTCCGGAAATTTTTCATACGTCAGATCATGAATTGTCAAAACATAGGGCTTCTTTCCAATATACTGTAAGAAATAGGGTTCAAGACGTGTTGGATGAAAGATATCGAAATCCTGATTTCGTAATAACTGCACTGTTTTTCGTTCAGCTCCATCCAGTAGCCTTGACGGATTCTGATGAAAGAGTCGCTGGGATGCAGACACGATGCTATCACGAATTGGCCATGTAATATTTGGAGAACAAATATTCAGGTTTCGATAGTCCTGATTGATCGTCCAAAATGATGGAATGATTGGATCAATTTGAGGATCATTTCGATACTGTAATATTAACTCAGAGAAATACCGCGGAATTCCTGAAAATCTACCAATTCGAAATGCCTGATGATCATATAATACCCTCATATTTTATCTAACCAACCCATATCCCAGAAGGGATATACCAACTACATAGAATCCCAAAACTCATTATACTTCCGTCACATATGCAAATAAAGAAATATGTACACAATAATTCTTGCCGGCGGCTCCGGAACCCGCTTATTTCCCCTGAGCCGAACCACATACCCAAAGCAGTTCATCCCATTACTTGGTAATGAATCCCTGTTCCAAAAATCGGTTAAACGTGCATTACTCCACTCCAAACCCGAAGAGATTTACATTGTCACAAATGAGGAACACAAATATCTGGTAGAAGATCAACTGAATCAGATTGACACAGAATGCAACATCCTCTTAGAACCGTGCGGAAAAAATACCCTCCCCGCAATCACCTATGCAGTCACACAAATCCGGAAAACAAACCAGACTGCACCAATACTTGTCCTCCCATCCGATCAACTGGTTGACGATGGAGAAAACTACAAAAATGCAGTTCATACTGCGGAGCTCCTCACCAAAGAACATCTGCTGATCGCATTCGGAATCATACCAACATCACCCCACACGGGATACGGGTACATCCTACCCGGAACCCCACAGGGAAATGGATACAAAATAGGAAAATTTGTGGAAAAACCAGATCTTCCAACAGCTGAAAAATATCTCAGAGAAGGGTATCTCTGGAACTCAGGAATGTACTGTTTCTCAGCAGATACCTTCATGAATGAACTCCACAAATATGCACCAGAGATAGCAGAAGCATTTACTCACCCTGTTCCGGAAGCATATGAAAAAACACCAAAGATTTCCATCGATTATGGCCTCATGGAAAAAACAAAAAAATCCGCAGTAGTTTCATTGAAAGCAACATGGAGCGACATGGGAAGTTTTGACGCATTATACGCAGTACAGGAGAAAGATAGTCAAGGAAACGTTGTCAAAGGCGAATACCTCACCCCGGACGGACAAAACAATCTCATAATCTCAGATCGTCTTGTTGCAACGATCGGTCTGTCAGACATCGCAGTTATTGACACCACAGATGCCCTGCTTGTATGCCCGAAAAACCAATCCCAGCATGTCGGAGAAATAACATCCCTCCTCAAAAATGCAGGAGACGAACGGGCAGACTTACATACCACTGTCCACCGGCCATGGGGACAATATACAATACTGCTAAAAGGAAACACGTACCTGATCAAACGCCTTACCATCCATCCGGGCAGCCGTCTGTCCCTGCAGTATCATTACCACAGAAGCGAACACTGGGTAGTTGTAAGCGGAACAGCAGAGGTTACCAATGATAACAACACCTTCTTCGTACGAACGGGAGAAAGTACCTTCATACCTGCAGGAATTAAGCACCGCTTATCAAACCCAGGATTAATCCCGTTGGAAGTAATTGAAGTACAAAACGGAGAGGTACTTACTGAATCTGATATCGTCAGGATTGATGATGACTATCAGAGAGATAATGAAAAATACTGAGAAGTATACCATTCAATCGTCTTTTTTAACCCCTCAGTTAATGGAGTTTGAGCTCGAAAACCAAATGATCTCTCTGCTTGGCTTACATCACAACATCGTCTCATCTGCCCCTCCGGTTTTGAGGTATCCCACACAACAGTACCATCGTATTCTGTAATTGAAACAATAATATCAACCAGTTCACGCATGGTTGTCTCTTGTCCGGAACCAATATTGACCGGCTCAGATGAGTTATACCGCTCAGCTGCAAGAACAAATGCCTCTGCCGCATCTTCGACGTACAAAAACTCCCGCGATGCATTTCCCGTACCCCACATCTGAACCTCAGGAAGATCATTTTGTACCGCATCAACAAATTTTCGGATCAGGGATGCAGCAGAACGCGAACGGGTAGGATCAAATACATCCCCGGGACCATACATATTCGTCAAAAGAAGATGGACAGCATTAAAATTGTACTCCTTTCGATACGCCTGTGCCTGCACGAGCCCCATCTTTTTTGCAAGACAATATGGCGCATTGGATACATCCGGATAACCATCCCAGAACGATGACTCTTCCAATGGTATTTTAGCAGACTGAGGATATGCGCAAACAGTCCCTGCGGAGACAAATTTACTGACACCAGCCTGACGAGCAGCTTCCATTAACTGAAGTCCCATGATCGCATTGTCATAGTAGATACTCCCAGGATGTTCCAAATTATAGCCAAGACCACCATCACGTGCTGCAAGATGAATAACAACATCAATACCTTCCACCATATCTACACAATCATCCCATCGTCTTAAATCTGCATCCTTGCTGGAGGGAACACGAATAGATTCCAAAGGAACATCTCGTTTATGAAGCATCTTACAGACCCATCTCCCCAAAAATCCGCGTCCACCAGTAACTAATACCTGACTATCATCCCAAAATGACATAAATCCCACCTAAAAAATGAAAATTAATCTACAGCCCACCATCGATCAGGATAAATATGTGCAAGAATATCATCACCTTCACCAATTGGTTCCATTCCAATTGCACGCATATCCGAATCAATCATAATTTTCATCAACTCCTGGAAAGTCACGTTCGGTTTCCACCCCAACTGAGCTTCAGCTTTCCGTGTATCGGCAATTAAATCATCCACTTCAGCAGGTCGGAAAAATTTCTGATCAAATGTCACATATTTCTGCCAGTCCAAACCAACATAATCAAAAGCAATTTCAAGAAATTCGCGTACGGAATGACTCTCACCAGTACCAATAACATAATCGTCCGGTTTATCCTGTTGAAGCATCATCCACATAGCCTGAACATATTCCGGAGAATAACCCCAGTCACGTTTTGCATCCAGATTTCCCATCACTAAACCCCTCTGACGCCCAGCAAGAATTGAAGCAATACCTCTCGTTATTTTTCGGGTGACAAAATTTTCGCCACGACGGGGCGACTCATGATTAAAAAGGATACCACTGCAAGCAAACAGATTATAACTCTCACGATAATTTTGCGTCAGATAATGCGCATAAACTTTTGCACATGCATACGGGCTTCGCGGATGAAACGCAGTCATTTCATTTTGTGGAGGGCGTGTGGATCCAAACATTTCACTGCTGGATGCCTGATAATATTTTATCTCTTTATCACAATTTCGGATTGCCTCTAATATCCGCGTTGCACCAATACCCGTCACATCTCCCGTGTATGCGGGACAATCATAACTGACACGGACATGACTCTGGGCTGCGAGATTATAGACCTCATCGGGCTTCAGATTAAATATGATATTAGAGATCTGTTCTCCATCAGACAAATCACCAAGATGGAGATAAAGTGGCAAACCTTGTTCATCTATTTTTTGGAGAAGAGGATCAATACGAGAAGTATTCGAGGTAGAAGCACGACGAACAAGAGCGTGAACTGTGTACCCTTTGCTGAGAAGTAATTCTGCAAGGTATGAACCATCCTGACCAGTAATTCCAGTAATGAATGCAGTTTTATCTATACGGATCACCTAATATTTTTTATATCTTGATACTACTGGTTTATTAGGGTTTGCTTGAATAAGTAAATACTGAAACGGCCTTTTTGTATGCATCGAGAGTAATTCTGGCAACCGAATCCCAGCTATAGGTCATTTCAATATATTTTCGTCCATTCTCACCATACAACAGGCACAACTGCGGATTTTCAGCAAGCTTCAATATTGAACATGCGATATTTTTCAGAGATGGAGATTGAATAAGAATACCTCTATCATTTCCAATAAGTTCCGGGATAGCTCCAACAGGAGTGCCAATAACCGGTTTTCTATAGGTCATTGCATCCATGAGAGAGAGACAAAATCCTTCCTGATAGGAGGGTTGAATGTAAATATCACAATTTCGATAGTAACGATCCAGACATTCAGCCGAAACTTCTCCAGTTATTGTTAATTTTTCAGAAACATGAAGATAATCAGCACATTCTTGTATTTTATTGAGATAAACTGGAGATCGTATCGGACCAACAAAAGTAAAATGTACATAAGGAATTTTTTCCAAAATCGATGGGATCGATCGCACAATTTCTAACTGCCCTTTATGCTCAATTATACCGGCAACAGTAAGAACTTCAAGATGGTTCTGATCTTTTTTCGTGCTCTGATCTAAATATGGGAGAGAGACACCATACGAGATGACAGAAATGTCTGTTCCATCAGCCCCCGCATCAAGAAGACGTTCTTTCGTCCTATCACTACCACTTATAATCAAATTATAGCGGCCAAATCGTATAGTAAGTCTAGTCACTACTCGAATAAATTTAAAGAAAATATGCTTAATAACTCCATTTATCATTTCATTAGAAGATATATTTAGGGTATATTCTTCCGGCGGGACATTGTGCACAGTATACACAATCGGAACACTACCCACATCAGCAAATCTGAGTGCAAGCGGTACAAAATTTCCGGTAGAGATGTTTATAACATCTGGCTGAAGCTGCGCAATATATTTTGGGAACTCCTTCCTGATGCTCCAAAGGAAGAAAAAGTCATCTTTGTACTTTCCCCTCGTGGGAATACGGTGCAAAGTATAATTTAGATGAGAATCATGCTCTGCAACATCATCAGTGACCGGAGCATCACCACCCGCAGTAATCAGATGCACATCCTTCCCTAATGCAGAAAGAGCAGTACAAAGATAATGCGTATGGGTTGGAGTACCCCCCTTTACCGGATAATAATGGGCACTGATAATAAGGATAGTATTGATATTGGCATCAGACATCGATTATTCATTACTATCTCTCAGTTCACAGAATATAACCTCACCTCATCCCCCACTTCTCCCGCCACTCCTGCACCCCCTCCGCATCCACCTCCCAGGAACACCCGTCTGCAAACACCCCTGCATCCGCCACCACACGTCCCTCATAATCGCACACCATCCCGCGCCCCGAATAATCCACCCCTTCTTTCGCATCATACCCAAGACACCCCGCACCCGCAACAAACCCCCGGTTCTCCAAAGCCCGCGCGCGCAGCAAAAGCTCCCAGTCCGCAACGCGCGCCGCAGGCCACGCTGCCTGCACCAGAACACACGCACAATCCTCATGCAGATACGCGCGGAACAACTCCGGAAACCGCAGATCAAAACAGACCGCGCACCCAAACTTCACCCCGCCGTATGAAAAACAGACAGGCTCCGTCCCGGCAGAGTAGCGCATATCCTCACCGCCCGGCGTAAACAGATGCATCTTCGCATACTCCGCAAGAACCTCACCGCGCGGGCCGGCAACCAGCATCACATTCTGCGGAAGCGCGCCCGGCACATCCCGCGCATACGAACCCGCAATCACAACACCAACCTCCCGCGCAAGCGAACACCACCGCTCCTTCACCTCCGCTCCGGACACAGTATCGCAGTCATCACCTGTAGGCCGCCAGCCGGTCGCATACTGCTCAGAAAACATCACCAGATCCGCATCATCCTCTGCGGCGCGCAAAACAGCATCATGAGCCCGCGCAAATGCAGTATCCGGATCATTCCACACCTGGGCAATCTGGGCGCAGTACACTCGCATACCTGACTCTTCGGGAGATGACAAAAAAAAGATTGTGATACAACGAACAGGTACTCAGTACAGCACACATCCCCGCCTGCTGCACCGATGAAAAAAAATTAGACCAGCCGGTAGGTCTCAAGATTCTGAGGCGACACCGTCTGGATATGATACTTCTTATAGATCGAACTTGCCAGATCAATCGTCTTCGACTCCTCACCGTGGATCGTAAACACCCGCTCCGGTTTCGGCTGGAGATACTGCACATAATTCATCAGCTGGCGGCGGTCTGCATGACCGGAGAAACCCTCCACCGTCTGCACCTCCATATTGATGATGATACTGCCCTTCTTGCCGACCGGCACCTCGCGCCATCCCTTCTGAATCCGGCGGCCGTACGTACCCTCTGCCTGATACCCGACAAAGATCAGCATATTCTTCTCCGACTCCGCAAGATTGCCGAGATACTCAATAACCGGACCGCCGTTCAACATACCGCTCGTTGAAATAATCACGCACGGATCCTCCGAGAAGATGACCTGCTGACGTTTGTCCTGCGAATCAACCTGCTCAAAGCACTCCGCAAGGAACGGATTATAATTGTCGCGGAAGATCAGATTCCGGAGATCATTGTTCAGATACTCCGGATACGCCGTGTGAAGGGCAGTTGCCTCCTTAATCATCCCGTCAAGATAGATCTTGCACTTCGGAATCCGCTGGTTCCGGAATCCCTCCTCAAGGGCCAGCATCAGCTCCTGCGACCTTCCGACCGCAAACGCCGGAATCAAAACCTTGCCGCCGCGTTCCAGCGTCGTGTTGATAACCTCATAGAGACGATCCTCCGCATCCTTTCTGGACGGGGAGAAGTCTTCGGAACCTCCGTAGGTACTCTCCATCATCAGCGCCTCAAGACGCGGGAACTGCGAGACCGCCGGGTTGAACAGCCGGCTCTTGCTGTAGAAGAAATCGCCGGTGAACGCAATATTGTAAAGACCGTTTCCTACATTGAAGTGCGCAATAGCCGAACCGAGAATATGTCCCGCATTGTGCAGCGTCAGCTTCAGATCAGGCGCAATGTCTGTCACATCACCGTAGCCGAGGGCAATCGTATGTTTCACAAACTCACGAATCTCGTTCGACGAATACGGCGGGACTTTGTCCTCCTTGTTATTCACATCAAGATAGTCCAGCTGCAGCATAGCTGCCGTGTCGCGGGTTGCCGGCGTTGTATATACCGGACCGTCATAACCGTAGCGGTACAGCAGCGGAATATATGCGGAGTGATCCAGATGGGCGTGCGTTAAAACGACTGCATCAAGCGACGTGAACGGATAGATCTCCGGCACATTCAGGAACGGCGACGACGCACTGCCGGTAGCTCCCGGCGACTCACCGCAGTCGATTAAGACCTTGCTCTCCGGAGTAGAGAGCAGGAATGCCGCCCGGCCCACCTGACGGCAGCAGCCGAGCGTCGTAAGCCGCAGCCACTGCTCCTTGTCACGTCCCGAGTACATCGAATCACGGTGAATGCGGCGTCCGCACTTGCGCAGGAACTCCTTACGCTCATCACGAGTCTCGCGCAGGAACTGACGCACCTGTTTGATCGTCACCGACGGAATCGGCGGAGTACGGACAACCTTCGGCGTCCAGCCGACCTTCATCGTAATATCGCGGAGTGTTGAACCGTTCTTGCCGATGACCACGCCCGGCTTCTCCGCCTCAATCAGGACCTCGCCGGTATCAGTATCGAAGAAAATATCCGTAATCCCCGCACTCTCCGGAACAACGCTCTTGATCATATCATACGCCTGTTCCGTATCGCCGAGAATATTCGGCCGCACCACAATCCTCTTGCGCAGATCGCGGGCAAGGGTACGGATCAGATCCTGCTCCTCGGCAAACCGTTTCGGATCATCGGTGTAGATCACCATCTCCGGGCCTTCATATTCAACATCGGTTACGGTAACGCCGCGGGGGACCTTCCGGTTTATAGTATCTTTCAGTTCTTTGAGTCTGTCTTCAACCTGCATAGAAATCGTTTCCAAAAAAGTATAAAAATCAGAGGGAGGCAGAAGAGGCCGGAAGCATCTCTGCTATTTTTGCCTCCGGGATGTACGCAAACTTATCCCGGGTTATCACCACTACATTGTATCCCTCGCCCGATGCCGAGTCACGCCGCATTGCCGCGCGAAGCGCCCGTACCGCGAGATCAACGGCTTCAGCTTCATTCATGTCCTGCCGGAACCGGTCCTCAAGAACACCATAGGCGGTCAGGGAGCCGGAACCGGTCGAGACAAAATCCTCCTCAAGCGTTGCGCCGCCGGCAGCATCCACCGAGTAGATGGACGGGCCGTTCATATCGACGCCTCCAACCAAGAGCTGAACGTAATAGGGAGAGAAACGGTTCTGGTTCAGGTAGTTGGACAGGATAGTCGCTGCCGCACCCACGCTGATCTCTTTTCCGCGGCGAATCTGGTAGAGATTACACTCAACATTGATGATTCTGACCAGCTGCTGGGCATCACCGACACCTCCGGCAATGGTCATGCCGATGCGATCCGTGATGCTGTGTACTTTCTTTGCCTTTTTGCTGGCGATGAGGGTGCCCATCGTGGCACGCCGTTCGGTCGCAAGGACAACACCGCCCTGGAAAACGATACCGACAGTGGTAGTTCCCGTTTTAACGTCCTGATATTCCTGTGACATGGAGACCTCGTACTTGGACACCTGTTCTGCTGTTCCCCAAAAGGGCTGCTATCTACAGGTAACGCTTGAGAATTTGTGAGTAAAGTCGCAAGGCACAGCCTTGCTCCGCTCCTCCCCCGGGAGTCACAGTTGCAAGGAAATGTCCTGTTCTGCTTCTCCCCTTCGGGGAATCGCAGTCGCACGGCAAAACTGTGAACCGCTCCTCCCTTCGGGAGTCGCGACCGCATGCATATTCTGCCGCGGCGAAAAGCGCTATTATGTTAATGTGCGCAGGATGAGATAAAGTTGCCGACCACGACACAGGAAAAAGGGAGAGGCAGGTAAAAACGCGGGGATTATTCCCCGCTGATGTCCTGGTTGTCTGCTTCCTGCTGGGGCAGAATCAGTTTCAGTTTGAGAATCTGGCGTCCCCGCATCTTTGTGACAACGATGGTAATGTACTGTTCTGCAATTGTCACCGACTCACCAAGCCGGGGGATATGCCCGAGCCGCGAAAAAACAAGACCACCGATAGTTTCATAGTTGCCCGGGTCTTCGGGCAGAGTGATCCCGAAGTGTTCGTTGAGCAGGGTAACACGCGCTTGGGCATCCACCATGTAAAGGCCCTCGCCGATCTCAATAATGTCGGCAACCTCGTCGGTGTCCGACTCATCCATGATGTCACCAACCAGCTCTTCAAGGATGTCCTCAAACGTTACCACGCCGGAGAACCCGCCGAACTCATCCAGAACAATTGCCATGTGCATACGACGCAGCTGTAGCTCGCGCAGAAGATCATCGATCTTCTTGGACTCCGGTACACAGTACACATCATACATCAGTGTCTTCACAAACGCACGGTGGTTTCCTGCGGTGTAGGCATTGAACAGATCTTTGATGTTCAGTGTTCCGACAATGTTGTCGATGTGGTCATGGTACACCGGCACCCGCGAGTACCCGGTGTCGCGGAAGTGGGCAACCGCATCCTCAAGGGAAGAGATGTCTTCAATCACCGCAACGTCCGGGCGCGGTGTCATGATCTCTTTTGCGGTGGTGTCGTTGAACCGGAGAACAGAGTAGATCATCTCCTTTTCGTCCTCTTCAATTGCCCCTTCCATCTCACCTACATCGATCCACTCGCGGATCTCCTCTTCGGTAACCGCCGGAACATCCGCCGCACCATGTTTGCCGATGCGCCGGAAACGGTCGTACACCCAGAAGAAGGGGGAAAGCACGAGCGTCATATAATAGATCGGAGTTGCAACAAACAGCGCGACTGCCTCGGTTCTGCGGGTCGCAAACGTCTTCGGCCCGATTTCACCAAATATTAACAGAAGCAGTGTCACGACACCCGTCGCAATGGCAACTCCCGCATCGCCGAAGATAACGAATGCAACCGCCGTTGCGATTGCCGAAGCGCCGACATTTGCGATGTTGTTCCCGATAAGGATCGTGATCAGAAAGTGATCCGGATTGTTCTTCAGTTTTTCAAGACGTTTGCCGGCAGCTCCTCCCTCCTCGGAAAGAACACGAACCTTCGCACGATTGATCCCGACGAGCGCGACCTCGGAAGCCGAGAAAAACGCGGAGAAGATCAGCAGGATCACAAAAATAACAATATTCGAGTATTCTATCATATATTCCACGCCGCAGGTGCGGCAGATCTATTCCGGTGTCCTGAACCCGTGATCATCGTCATGTGCAAATCTCCTTCTTAATATATGGATTATCGTCCTTAAATTGATCGGAGATCGGAAAACCATGCTGCCTCGGCGGCAAGTACGGCGGTTTTTTCCGAGTAGTCAAGACTCTTCCGGAAGTTGAGGTCTTCAAGTTCAAACGTCACCAGTCCCGCATACTTTGCTGCGGCAAGTTCTTGTTTGAGTTGCGCACCCGCGGGAGTTCCTGCAAGCGGCGTGTGCATCATCTCTGCGGTTCCAAGGCTCGCATGGATGTTGACCATGCGGTCCTGACAGTCGCGGAGAAATGCAAACGGATCATCCGGCAGTGCTGCCTGTGCATGCGCATAATCCCAGGTAAAGGAAAGCCACGCGTACTCATCCAGAACACCGCGCACCGAATCGGGCGTGACCAGCTGGGCATTTACTGCGGGCGGCATGTTTTCAATGGCGACCGTGACACCAGTCCCAAATGCGCATCGGGAGACCGCATCCAGATAGGCGGAGAGGCGCGCACGATCCAGCGGGCCGACCGGACGTTTCGCCGTCCGCTTTCCCGGATGGATCGTGACCACACCGCCGCCCAGCTGATCCAGCATCTCAATGGTTTTACCGGTATAGTCAGCCGAGAGTTTTGCAACACCCGGATTAAACGAACAGGGATTGAGATCAAAAACCGGCGCGTGCATAGCGACCGGGACAAGGCGCGGATACTGCGTCATCAGATCGCGCAGCACCAAAGGGTCTGCGCCCTGCATCCAGAACTCCGGTGTTTCCATCCAGAACTCGATATGATCCAGTCCCGCAGAATCCATCGCAGAAAATATTTCTGCGGGCTGATACTCGTGGAAAAACATACTGGAGGCGCCAAGCCGGATCATGGTGATCAGATAGGTTTCTTTCATCGAAATACCAACCTATGGGTAATGGCAGGGAAGGGACAGCAGATGCAGCTGACGTTTGGTGATGCAGAACCTGAGGAAGGGACGCCAAATGTCATCGCGCCGGTTCTGGAGAACTCGACGCTTGCGGCAGGCGACCCGCAGGCCGCAAACGAACCTGCGGTTCTGAGTGTATCGGATCTTGCGGAACGGATACGCGATGCTATTGATACGCCCCTTCTCACCAATGTCTGCGTGCAGGGAGAGATCACCGGATACCGCCCTCACTCTTCGGGACATATGTACTTCTCACTGTCCGAACACGGTGACGACAAGGCAACGATGCCCTGTGTTATGTGGAAGTACGCGGCAAAGACGGTGGCATTTCCGGTGAAGGACGGCGTGCTGGTCCGGGCAACCGGCTATGTGGATTTCTACCCGCCGTACGGGAAGATGCAGTTCGTGATTAAGAAACTTGAACCTGCGCTCACGGGAAAAACCGGTCTGTATCTTCAGAAGGAGGAGTGGAAAAAGCAGCTTACCGCAGAAGGGGTGATCCCGCGTGCGGAGTGCAACCGCCGGTCGCCGCCGGTGTTTCCTTCCTGCGTCGGAGTGGTGACGTCGCGGACCGGTTCTGTTCTGCAGGACATCCGCAATGTTATCACGCGCCGGTATCCGCTGCCCATTCTGCTTGCACACACAGCGGTGCAGGGTGACGGTGCGCATATCCAGATTGCCGCGGCCATCCGGTCTTTGCAGGGAAAGACGGATGTGATCATTGTTGCCCGGGGCGGCGGAAGTTTTGAGGATCTGTTCGAGTTTAACCATCCGGATGTGGTGCGGGCAATTGCCGCGTCCGCGGTACCGGTAATCAGCGCGGTAGGCCATGAAACGGATACGACACTTGCGGATTATGCAGCCGACCGCCGTGTGCCGACACCGTCGGCTGCGGCGGAGACGGTCGTGCCCGACCGGGCGGTTCTTCTGCATCAGCTCGAAGAGATGCGCAGAACGATCCGCGATACGATTGCCGGACGGTTTGCAGCGGAACGAAGTACGCTTGCGGAACTTGCCGAGCGGGTTGAACCTTCAAGGCTTTCGCGAAAACTGGACCAGATGCACCAGCAGACGGCGGACTTTGCAGAACGGATCACGTCCGCCCTCCTCCGGAGGGTTTCTGCCGAATGTGAGCTGTGCAGAACACTCGGGGAAACGGTTGCAAAGTCGGCACGGACCCGGATAGCAACCGCCCGGCTGGAACTTCTTGCCCAGAAAGAGATCATCCTCGGCAGAGATCCGTATAAACCGCTTGAACTCGGCTATGCCCTTGTATGGAAGGACAGGACGGTAGTCCGTTCGGCAAAAAATATCAGTACAGGTGACTGCCTGTCCCTCCGGCTTTCGGACGGAGAAGCAGTCACAGTTGTGGAGAACGTTACTTATGACAGAAACACCTGAAGTTCAGACATATGAATCGATGATCGCCGAGTTGAAGGCGATTGCAAAGCAGCTTGATGACCCGGAGACACCAATTGAGGAGGCAGTACGTCTGCATCAGCGGGGACTTGCACTGATCCACAGCTGCGAGGAGTTTTTACAGAAGGCTGAACTGACGATCACGGAAATTCAGCCCGAAGAGTAACGGTCATCTCCTCTTCGTTCTGTAACTTTTCGATCAGGTCGCGCGGAAGCTGCCGGGCGGTGTGATCACTGTAGATAGCAACTGTCCGGGGGCAGAGGAAGGTACTGCGCCGCCAGACGAGATCGGTTTCGTGCGTGAGTGTGATACCGGCGCATCCCTCAGACCGGACGATTGCGGTAACACCACCGCAGGAGAGTGTGGTTGTGAGAATAGTTCCGTCGCGGGAGAGGGCATCTCGGAATGCGGGAGAGAGATCAGCGGCGCCGCGGTCTGCATCGACCGCGATGATGCAGTCCCCGTTGGGAGACAGTTCGGTTTCTTTGGTGATCTCAAAGGTACTTTTGTGCAGTGCCCGGACGTTTTTATGACCGCGACAGTGAATGATTTCGGTGATCTCCATTGCTTTTGCTATGATCTGGTTGTGCCGGGACAAATAGATTTTCCCGGTTGGGATACTGCGCAGCATTCCGTACCGGAGAAACCCGTGAGGTTTGGGCGGTCCGTGGAAGATACACAAAGAAAGGTGCACCGCCCTGTATCAGGAGTACCTTAACTATCTGCAAACGCAACAAGTACACCATAATGGATACCGATATGATAATTCTTGACTGTCCCGTCTGCGGTGAGGAGACGGATTTTGAAATCCTCAAAGAACCGCCGGAGGCAGTCGTGCGCTGCACAGAATGCGGCCACACCATGCGGGTTACGCTGAAAGAACCAAAGATCTTTACCATCAAAACCATCGTCAGCTACGGCACCGAATCCCATACCGGAACCATTGAGCTTATGGAAGGAGATATCTGCTCTATTGGAGACTTTCTGGTGGCAGAGGTCGGTGACGAATCCTATGGCGTTGAGGTCATGTCCATTGAGCGTGACAACGCCCGCAGAGCCAAACTTCCGGCAGAAGAGATCGAAGTTCTCTGGACACGCCTTGTGGACAAAGTCATCATCCGCGCTTCCTTAAACAAAGGCGCGGTTACCATCCCGCTCTACGAACAGGTGCCGGGCGACAAAGTGTACACCGTCGATCACATCACTTCGGTCGGCGGAAAACAGTTCCGGATTACCCGCATCAAACTGCGAAAAGGCAACATCATCCAGCGAAAGGACAAGACCGCTCAGGCACACGAGATCAAACGCATCTACGGCGAGCGGTCATAATATCTTCACCCTTTTTGAAACAAAAATAAAAGAATCAGGTCCGCATCTCTGCCGCACGTACCAGAACAAGACCGGATGCAAGAATCTTTTCGACAGCCGTCTCCAGCGGAATATCGGTATTGGAAACATACACCACCAGCGTCGGAGTTGCGGCACTTCGTGACGCATAGGCATACTCAATATTCAGACCCGCAGCACCGAACGTTGCTGCAACTTCATAGAGGCCGCCCGGAACATCATCCATCCTCACTGCAAGGACATCCGTAAACTTCAGCAGATAATTTTTCTTTTCAAACGCCTGAAAGGCCGTATCCGGTTTGTCCACAACTGCCCGCACCACACCAAAGTTGTTCGCCTCCGCAATGCAGAACGCCGAAATGTTTACCCCGCTGTCCAAAAAGATCTTCGCGATCTCCGCCAGTGTTCCGGGTGTATTGGGAGCAAAGATCGAAAGCTGTTTGATACTATATTCACTGGTCATGACGAAGTCACTCCTACTGTCTATCTCCCACGGGAAAGCGTATTAAGTTTGTGATGATGAAGGCGTTGCCCGTAAAGTCCTGATACCCACGGTTCGCACGGCAGAACCATGCCCGTACAAAAAAGAAATTAGAAATTATAATCCGTCGCCGGAACAAGTTCAAGACCTGCAGCAAGAATCTTCTCTACCGCATCCCCGGGGTTTGACACCTTTACAATCAGCGTACCGAACGTCCCCGTACGGAACGCATACGCGTACTCAATGTTGATGCCGATACTGCCCAGAAGATTTGCCACATGGTACAGACCTCCCGGAACATCGTCCATCTTGATGCCCAGAACATCGGTGTACTGCAGTGCATAATCCTGTTTCGAAAATGCCTCGAATGCAATCTCCGGCTTATCCACAATCGCCCGCACCACACCGAAACTGTTTGCCTCGGCAATACTGAACGCATGGATATTGACCTTGCTCTCCTCGAACACTTTTGCAATTGCTGCAAGCCGTCCGGATTTATTTTCCGAAAATATCGAAAGCTGTTTGATGAAATATTTGTTTCGCGTCATTTAGAACACCCGGTGATCCACAACACGTTTTGCTTTCCCCTCAAAACGCGGAAGGGAGTTTGGCGGGCACAGCTCAACCTTTGCGGATACATTCAGCGCATCGCGCAGTGTCCGCTCCACCCGTGACTGCAGACCGATCAGACCATTGATGCTGTCCGTCATCGCATCCGGCTTGAGCTCCACCTTCACCAGCATATCATCCAGCGGGCCCGTGCGGGTAATCTCCAGCATAAAGTGGCTCGTCAGCTCCGGCACGCGGAGAAGTGCGTGTTCCACCGCCGACGGGAACACATTGATGCCGCGGATAACCAGCATGTCATCAACCCGTCCCTGCAGACGGTCAATGCGCGGAGACGTTCTGCCGCATGGACAGTCTCCCTCAAGAATTGAGGTAATGTCACCGATACGGTAACGAATCATCGGAATTGCCTCTTTCTTCAGAATCGTCATCGTCAGCTCACCTTTCTCTCCCGGAGGAAGCACCTCGCCGGTCTCGGGATCCAGAATCTCCGTATAGGCAATATCACCGCAGATGTGCATACCGTTCAGCTCACCGCAGTCAGTAAACATCGGGCCCGAAATTTCAGACGTTCCGAAGATGTTGTGGGCCGTGACCCCGGACTGGTCATGGATGTACTGCCGCATTGCCGCAGACCACGGTTCGGCACCAAGAATGGCAGTCCGGAGTTTGGTATCCTTCGCAATATCAACGCCCATCTTCTTCGCCACATCAATTAAGTGGATGAAGTAGGAAGGCGTACAGGCAATCGCCGTTGTTTCCAGATCCTGAATCAGTTCAATCTGCCGCTCGGAGTTTCCCGTGGATGCCGGGATCACTGTTGCGCCCAGCTTCTCACCACCGTAGTGCAGACCAAGACCGCCGGTAAACAGACCGTACCCGTAGGCGACCTGCAGTACATCGCCGCGGCCGAGACCGCAGGACGCAAGGGATCGTGCAACCGCCTCGGCCCACAGTTCCACATCATTTTTCGTGTAGGCAACGACCGTCGGTTTGCCGGTTGTCCCCGAAGAGACATGATAGCGGACAAGATCCTCCTTTGGACAACAGACAAGTTTGTCCGGATAATTGTCGCGGAGATCCGTCTTCTTCATCGTCGGAAGTTTTGCAATGTCTGCAATGGATTTGATGTCGGACGGAAGCACGCCTGCCGCCTTCATCTTGTCGTGATAAAAGACGGAGCCTGCATAGAGACGTTCAACAAGGACCTTCAGTTCCTGGTACTGCAGTTTTTCCAACTCTGCTTTGGGAAGCGTTTCAATTTTTTCGTTATAGTATGCCATAATCAGATCGTCCTCCGGTCCACAACCCGCTTTGCCTTGCCCTCGAACCGCGGAAGGGATCCCGGTTCGACAAGCTGAACATTGGCGCGAAGGGTAAGAGTTTCATGCAGCGCTTTGCCGATTTTATTCTGGAGTCTGGCGAGATCACTCAGCTCACCGCTGAAGAGGTGCTTGTTGATCTCCACATCAATCGTCATCTCATCCAGATGGTTCACGCGGTCAATGTACACCATAAACTGGTCGCCGACCTCGGGAATATTTTTGAGCACATGCTCAATCTGGGACGGGAACACATTGATGCCGCGCACGGTCAGCATATCATCGCTTCTGCCGAACAGCCGTGCAATCTTCTGACCGCGGCCGCAGGGACAGTCATCCTCCATGAGCATCGTAATGTCTCCCGTACGGTACCGGAGAAGCGGCATTGCCTCTTTGACAAGAGGCGTTACCACCATCTCGCCTTTCTCGCCGGGACCGAGTGTCTCACCGGTCTTCGGGTCAATGATCTCCACAATGTAGCAGTCGTGCCAGATGTGCAGACCATTCTGTTCAGGACACTCAAATGCAACGCCCGGACCGAACAGCTCGCTCATACCGTAGCTGTCATAGGCTTTGATGTTGAGACGGTTTTCCAAGTCGCGGCGCATGTTCTCGGACCATGCCTCAGCACCGAACACCCCGACTCTGAGCGAATCAAGGTTTGCGTGCATGTCTTCGGCAACCTCGGTAAGATGCATGGCGTAGCTTGGGGTGCAGTGAATCGCGTTTACGCCGAAGTCCTGAATCATCTCAATCTGCCGCTTGGTATTGCCGACACCTGCCGGAACAACGGAACAGCCGATCTTTTCCGCACCGTAATGGAAACCGAGACCGCCGGTAAACAGCGAATAGTTTGAGGCGTTCTGGAAAATGTCACCCTCATGAAGTCCGACCATCGTCAGATTGCGGGCGATTAATTCCGACCAGCTGTTCAGATCATTTTTGGTGTAGGCAACAACCGTCGGTTTGCCGGTTGTGCCCGACGTTGTGTGAATCCGGTTGATCCGGTTCATCGGAACCGCGAGGAACCCGAACGGATATCCGCCGCGAAGATCGGATTTCTTGGTAAAAGGAATCTTTGACAGATCATCGAGTGTTTTGATATCTTCCGGGCGGATGCCCGCCTCGGCAAACATCTTCTGATAGAAACCGATATTCTGCGTTCGTGCAACAGTCTCCTTCAGCCGCTTCAGCTGAAGTTCCTGCAGTTCTTTTCCACGCAGGGTCTCCATTTTTTCATTCCAAAACATAAGGCAGTCCTTACAAATCCTGTGCCGTCAGGCCCCGCGAGACTCCATGACACTGTGTGTCGTGCCAGGGCTTAGCATCCCATTATGTATGTTTTTCGTAAACATAAGGATTATCATAAGCCGGCAGGGGCAATTTGATCGGTTGTGCTGCATTATGAAAGGAAGGTTATTAGGATAGACAGGCAAATATGGTGTATGGATAAAACAGGTCTTGCAACCCTGCTGGTTGGTATCGTTCTCTTAATCGTCGGTGTTGTGCTGATGTGGTACTGGCTTCCCCAGTTTATTCAGGTGCTGCTCGGAGGTATCGGCATTGTTCTTGCAGTTGCCGGTCTCTGCGGTATTGTTCTCGGCTATCTGATGATCAAAGAATAATCTCCTTTTTTATGCAGACGTTTCCGCTTGATGGTCTCTGGTTTAACCTTGAGTTAAGCGTTTCCTGCGGTCAGGCATTCCGATGGAGAAAACACGGTGACATCTGGTATGCCCCGTCTCCCTATGGGGACCCCGTGGTCTGGAAGGTACGGCAGACTGATGAGGGTATCGGGTATGAAGGGATGAGCGAGGGAGACCTCATCCGCTACTTTTCGCTGGATCATGATCTTACCGACATTCTTTCCCGCATTGACTGCGATCCGCTGATTCACGATGCGATCGTCCGGTGCCGGGGACTGCGGATTATGCGCCAGGACCCGTGGGAGTGTCTCGTCTCCTACATCTGTTCCAGCTGTGCCAACATCCCGGGCATTCAGATGCGGATAGAAAATCTCGCGGAAAAGTACGGCACAAAAATCTTCTGCGACAACAAAATATTTTACGCGTTTCCTCAGCCCGGGACTATTGCCGCAGCTCCGGTCTGCGACATTCGATCCTGTAAGGTAGGATACCGCGACGCCTACATCTGCGGTGCGGCAGCGATGGCGTCAGAGAATCCCGGGTGGCAGGATGCGGTGCGCAGCCTTTCCTATCCGGAGGCACAGAAAAAACTCTGTGAGCTGAACGGAGTCGGGCCGAAGGTCGCAGACTGTGTGCTGCTGTTTGCATTTGAAAAACTTGAGGCGGTACCGGTTGACGTATGGATAGAACGGATTCTGCGTACCAAATATGTCGGCGGGGAAAAGAAACTCGCCTATGCCAAAGCAGGGGCATATGCCCGTGAGCATTTCGGAAAGTTTGCCGGGTATGCACAGGAGTATCTGTTTGCATCCCGCGAAATCATCAGCAGAAAAGGAGAATAAACGTTTTTTTTCAGGCAGAAAATTGTCTTTGACTGAGAACCTGCCGGAAAATTTCTGATGGAGTTTATACTGGCTTCCCCTCAGTACGATGCGGAAATACAATTCTGTCAGGGGAGAGTAATCGCTTTGAAACAGTTTGTAGTTAGTTATATATTGTTTCGAGTATATATTCCACTATCTTAGGATTCAATGGGTCTTGTGTGCATCGGATATTTTCCCATGAGGTATTCCTGCTGATCCTGGGGAGGTATGACATGGATGGACAAAATTACGGATCGGATCTTCCCGTTACCACAGACGAGCTGATACGATGTGGAAGAAGGAAGGCAGTATGAACAAAAAAATCGTGTGGCTGGCGGCGATGATTCTGCTTATACTCATTGCCGGATCTGCCGGCTGTATTGCCGAGAAGAAGGTTTACACCGTTGGAGTGAGTTCTGCTCTTGAACCGTTCTCCGCAAAGAATGCGGTAACCGGTGATCCGTATGGTATTGATATTGATATCATAGACTGGATTGCGAAGGATCAGGGATTCGATGTTGTCTACACGTACATAGGAGCCGACAAGTATCTGGATGCATTGGATGCGGGGACTGTGGATGTTGTAACCGGGAAAGTTATCACCGAGGATCGTCTGAAACGCTGTGACTTTACCGATGTGTACTATACTGCAAAGTATGGTCTTGTGGTGCGAAAGGACTCCAACGTAACTCTTGATGAGGTATTACGCGGTCAGGCGAGTATTGCTGCAAACTCCGGAAGTGCGTATGAGAAGTGGCTCAAAGCCCACCATGGTGAAGATACCTTCAACGAGCTGGTGGCAGCAGGAAAAATCATCATCAAGCCCTCGGTGAACGCGGTTATCTACTCTGTCCTCGCGAAGGAAGCGGACTCCGGGATGACCAGCGGCGGTTCAATTTCCCAGATGCTGAATGAATACACTCCGCTGATGTTTGCCGGATATATTTCTGAAGGAAACGATGCCGGATTTTCGGTTGCCAAGTCCAATCCCGAGCTTCTGAAGATCTTAAACAACGGGCTGAGAAACATGAAGGCGTCCGGTGAGTATGATCAGGTCATGAAAGCATATGGAATTCCGCATGTAAAGTCCGCATACAAGGTAGGAACGGATAAGGATAATTATCCCTACTCGCACCTTGATGAAAATGGAAACTTCACGGGATTTGATATTGATTCTATCCGGTGGATTGCGGAGCAGAACGGTTTTGCGGTGACCTTTGAGGATATTCCCTGGTCGAAGAATATCAATGCGATTGTAACCGGTACGATAGACATGTTTGCATCCGGTATGTCAATTACCCCGGAGAGACTGGAAAAAGTTGCATTTTCCAACCCGTACATGACCGAAGGAATGTCGGTGTTCTCTCAGCCGCAAAGTCCGGTTTCAAAAGCTGATTTTGAAGCGGGAAAGATTTCTGTTGGTGTAATTTACGGGACTGCCGATGAGAGGTTCCTCAAAAACCTTCTTGGTTCCGAGCTGTATGACACGATGCTCATGAAGAAAACTATCAAGATGTATGATTCGCAGGCGGATCTTGAGAAGGGGTTACAGTCCGGTCAGGTTGCTGTCATACTTGATAACACGGGATCTGATTCCTATTATGAGAAGATGCTCACGATGAAACTTGTTGCCTCCTATCCTGACACGGATAGATTTGGGTATGCAATGAGCAACGGGGACATTGAACTTCAGGATGTTGTAAACAAGGGGCTTGCCGCTCTGGAGAGTTCGGGAAAGCGCGCAGAGTTACTTGCAACGTATGGGCTGGATTAACGAAAAAAAGGAATATGTATGGAGAGACACGCTGAAATGTTCAGTCCATTGAAGGAGATGCTGCAGACCCGCCGTTTCGGACGGATGAGTCTCATTGCAGTCATCCTGATTTTTCTCGCGGTGGTTTCTGCCGGTTGTATCGTCTGGGCCGAACCGGTCCAGACGCAGTCGGTTGAGGTTTCCGAGGATATGGATACCGCAATGAACGATTTCATTTCTGATCTGAAAAACATCGATCTTTCCTTAACCATTGACATCTACACGCTTGCCAGCAAGATAGGCTCTCTGGATACGTACAGTGAGATAGAATCAGTCGGTCGTGAGTATTATTCCCAGAATTCCTGGATTGACCGGATAATTTACTATGATGCGGGGAGGGGTAATTTTATCAATATTCCCAATCAGTATCTTGGTTCTCTTACCGATTATGTGATTCCGCCGTCAGAGCAGGAGTTTTTAGAGTCCGGCGGGCTTATCCGATCAAGTTGTGTTTATATTGACGGGGATGGGTATATGGAGATATGGTACGCTGCAGCGTATGATGATTCGGGAAGGTATGCAGGGTATGTTGCATTTGTGTACGACTGGTATGAGGCATTAAAGGAGCATGAGATTGTAGGTAAAGAGGTCTCCTACGGAGATTGTATTGTGTATCTTTGCAGTAACAGTAATGCTATTATTTATTCTTCAAAGCCGGAGTATACCGGTCAGACGTTTAGTCCTGAGAAACCGCTGAAAACGAAAGAAACGATCATTGTATCTCAGGACGACAACCACGGGGCATACACCTATACGAGTCAGTCGTTTTATGTGTACAATCAGAGCATTGATACCCATAAGATCACTTCATGGCAGAAGTTCCCGTTCCATGATATGCAGTACGTGATCTATCTGACCAAGGAGATCGATTCTCCTGCTCTGAATTATTCGGATATATTTACGCCGGATATGGGTGCTCTGAAGAAGGATTTGTTTGATACATTTGTTTACTCCGCTAATTACGGGTATCCGGCACTGGAGAAGCGTATTACGGAGGGGTATTATCCCACGCGCATGTATGCGATGGATCAGGATGGTACTGTTCTGGCGGTTCCCGAATATGATGAGATGCTGGCGGGTCTTTCTTTCCTGAATGCCCGTGATTCGTATGATTCAGCGTATGTCGAGAAGGCAATGTATGTTGCACAGCAGGGAGGCGGATATATTAAGTATCTTTTCCCGGTGGATGGTACGGTACATCCCGAAGCGAGCCAGTTCAGTCTGTCGTATGTGGAACCGATTGAAAACGGACGGTTTATCTTCGGATATACCCCCGGGGATACGAAGTTGTGGCCGGTGAATCAGGAGTTAAAATCAAATGTGGTTCTGGTTTCACGTGCACTTGTGGAGACGGCGTATAAACAGGGCGTGGAGAAATTGTCGGAGATCGTTATGAGTACTCCGAATGCGTCCGGCAGTGTGTTTGTCCACGGCACAGAGTATGCATTGGACAATATCATCGTTATGGATTACAATGGGTATTCGTATGCTGATACGCGCAATCCTTCTCTTGTTGGTCAGTCGATGACCTTCTATACGGATGTGTTGCAGACGTCGATTACCCGGACAGCAATTATGCTTGCGAAGTCGGGAGGAGGGGTGATGTATGATTTCCAGGAGACGGCAGATAAGGAAGGGCATTATGATTTGTGGCTCTATTCTGTTGAGCCGATTAATAATGATTACTTTGTCCTTTACGGAACGGTTGTGCATACCGTGGAAAATGTTACAATTCTTGATGGGTGACTGGGGTAGATTCCCGAACTGTCCATTCATCTTTTTTTCGGAATCGGCTGTAAGGGCGGGTATGTTTTTTGATAGGGCGTACGTGGTGAGCGTCGAAGGGTGAAAACTACCGAGCCCCTAAACAAATCCCTCCTCCTATGGATTTTCTCTTTTTGAAGTACTGTGTACGGTTGAGTGATGCGTGGACAGGATGAGAAGAAACTCTGCGGGGTTTCTTCTCATCCTGCCCCCGAACCAGGCAATAGTTTCCGAAAAAAAGACCCACTAAATCTTTTTTGTGGTATCACACGTTCCAAAAATAGTTTCGTGATATCAGAAAGTCTGTCCGACAGAAAAACGAATCTGTTGGCCAAAATTATCCGACGAAAAACATGACTCCCCATTCATGTTTGATACTGGCTATGCATGGGGTATACGCACCAGTTCGCGGAAATACATATATCCTCTGTCAGGCAGACTTTGTTCTGTCACCGGAGAGTATACGAAAAATCCCGAGATTCACCCGTGTTTCTCCGCAATACCTCTTCATCAGGAATTATTCCGGAATGCTCAGCAACAGACATTCATGGCGAATGACTATCTTTTGACTATGCAAATTATATCTATTGACTATCCATATACTTATACCTATCCATTGGGAAACTTGTAACCTAATGGTGGGCAGTACCCGGAGACGTCCCCCGGATCAAATAAACTTACGGCTCGGCGCCGAGTTCCTTCAGAGGTTCAATGAGTACATGAAGGGACGATCAGAAACAAAGATCCAGTTCATTCGTGCCGCTCTGGAGTACTGGATGTCCATAGACGGGAACAAGGAAAACATCAGGGTAGATCTCAGAGAACAGACAGACCAGCTCATTGCATTGCAGCAGGAAAGAATCGATGAACTTCGGAAATATCTGGAACAGTGTATTACCTACCAGCGTGAGATCATCGAAGAAAAAGATAAACAGATCCGGTATCTTACCGAACAGCTGAAGAACTGTTCAGGAGGAAACTCCTACTACTCAGGCGGCATGCTTGAAGAAACAACCGTCGCCGAACCGGAGCCTGCATACCACAACCCGGATACAACCACGGAAAAATAATTTAAAAAAATATTGTAACTATATTTACATCGGACCCATGGGCCCCATGCCGCCAAGGTCGCCGCCGCCCTTGCTCATCTGCTTCATCATCTTGTTCATCGCCATCCGGTTGCCGCGGAATCCTTTCAGCGTCTTCTGCATCATCTTGTAGTATTTGATGAGCTCACGCACCTCGTCAACCGTAGCCCCCGAACCTTTTGCAACCCGCGTCATTCGTGACGTGTTGATCAGCGATGGATCGTCCAGCTCCTGCGGCGTCATTGAATCCATGATGATGCGGAACTTCTTCATCCGATCTGCGGTTCCGTCCAGCGCTTCGGACGGAACATTCATCCCGCCGAGCGGCAGCATCGAAAGTACCTGCTTTAACGGACCCATCTTCTGCACCGCCTCAAGCTGCTTGTACATATCGTTCAGCGTGAACTTGCCGCGCAGCATCGCATTGACATCCACGTCCTCGGGCTTGATAGCCTCCTCGGCCTTCTCGACAAGCGCCTTCAGATCGCCCATGCCAAGCAGACGGGAGATGAACCCGTTTGCATCGAACCGCTCCAGATCCTCAATCGTCTCACCGTTACCGATGAACACAATACCGGACTCGGTCTCGGAAACGGCGGACATCGCGCCTCCTCCTTTGGCAGTTCCGTCCATCTTGGTAACGATCACACCATCGATACCGATGGCTTCATGGAACCGCTTCGCCTGATCGCGTGCCGCCTGACCCAGTGCCGCATCAATCACCAGCCAGCGGTGATCCGGTTTGAGCAGATCATTGATCTGCGTAATCTCCTCGATCAGATCGTCCTCCAGCGCGTGGCGGCCTGCCGTATCCACGATGACAACCTCCACATCCTTCAGCGCCGCAAGACCGTCGCGGGTGATCTTCACCGCATCTTTCTCCTGAGGATCACCATAGCAGGGAACATTGATCTTTTTGCACAGTGTCTCCAGCTGGGCATAGGCACCCGGCCGGAAGTTGTCGGCACCGATTGCGCCGACCTTCAGACCCTTGCGCTGGAAGTAGCGGCACAGTTTTCCGGTCGTCGTCGTCTTACCGGAACCCTGCAGACCGGCCATCAGAATTTTCTGGGGACGCAGACTGAACTCGGCCTCCTTGCCGACAAGTTTCACCAGCTCCTGATACACAATCCGCAGCACGTGTTCGCGGACATTCATGCCGGGCGGCAGATCCTCATCCAGTGCACGGGACTTGATCGACTGCGACAGCTGCATCACGAGCTTCACGTTCACATCCGACGAGAGCAGTGCCCGCTGAAGATCGCGGACCAGCTCGTCCACCGCCGCACGGTCGATGACCGTTTTTCCGGCGAGTTTCTTCATCGCATCCTTCAGCGAGTTGGAAAGAGTATCGAGTCCCATTTATTCCTCATCCCCGAAGATTTCATCGATGATCAATGCAGGGGTGAAGGGCTTCATGTCCGAGTACTCCTGACCGACACCGAGGAACACCAGCGGCTTGCCGATGGTATATGCAATGGAAATTGCCGCACCGCCTTTCGGATCCATATCCACCTTGGTCAGGATCACTCCGTTGGTGGAAACAGTCTTCTCAAACTCCTCGGCACGAATCACCGCATCGTTTCCGGCAACCGCCTCGTCCACATAGAAGACAAGGTCAGGCTTCATCACCCGTTTGATCTTCTCCAGCTGGTTCATCAGATTGACACGGTTGTGGAACCGGCCCGCAGAGTCGGCTAACACGACGTCAATATTGTGGGCTTTGGCATACTCCACCGTATCGTAGAGAACTGCGGACGGGTCGGCCCCTTCCTGATGAGAGATCAGTTTGATACCGAGCCGGTCACAGTGCACACGAATCTGTTCAATCGCTCCGGCACGGAAGGTATCGCCCGCACCGACAACAACGGACAGCCCCTGGCCCTGAAGATAATATGCTATTTTTGCAACCGAGGTGGTCTTGCCGGTACCGTTTACGCCGGTGAAGAGAATCTTCACCGGTTTATCGTGTGCTTTAATGTAGCCGACCAGATCAAATCCGTCACCGAGCACTTCTTCAATGGCATGTCTGAGCGCGTTGGTCACGACCTCTTCGGGAGACTCGCGGATTTTCCGGTGGGTTCCGATCAGTTCTTTTTTCATGTGATCGGTGATAGCCTCAGCAACCGGAAACGCAACATCGGACTCAAGAAGCACCATCTGTAACTCAAACAGCGTTTCATCGATGTCTTTTTCCGAGAGAACAAACTCCCGTTCAACAACCAGTGTCTTTAACTTGCCGAAAAATCCGGGCTTCTTTGCATCAGCATCCGGCTTTTCTGCGGGGAGGGAGACAGACATCTCAGCCGCAGGGGACGGGGACGGAACCGGGGAAGAGGGAACGGACACCGGGGCTGGCACTGCGGCTTCCGCTTCCGGTATTCCTGCCGGTTCAGGGGTATCGGGGACGACATAGGCTTCGAGCAGGGGCGCGTCAGTCTCGACCTCGGTTGTCACCGAGGCGGACTCTACGCTCTTGCCCAGCTTTTTGGTAATGCCGCCAAGTTTTTTCTTCAGCCCTTCAAACATTATCTATTCATTCCCCCTGAGAGTATAAATTGCCTCTGCTCTTTTTGGATGAGGAAATGGAGCGTCTTTTCGGAGAGAACATCTGAAACACGCAGACATTGCCCGAAAAGTCATCCCTGGCAAAACATGTTACCCCGCAGATATTTTGCAGGCCGGCGGGTGAGACAGAGCAGAAGGTAGGTGATGCAGGCGGGCACGACGATTGCAACGCTCCTCTCACTCCGCGTATTCATCCGGTATTGTAATTCCCTGCTGCACGGTATTCTTTGCCGACAGGACACCGGGACACAGGATTAATGACACGGTAAAACACAACATAACAGCATGAATACAGGGAAGTTTCTTTACCGGGGCTGTATTATAGGAATAATCCTGATTCTTCTGAGTACAGCAATCGTTCCATCGGCGGCGGGTGCCACTGGAACTAATTATCTGGTAATGTACATTGTCGGTTCCGATCTTGAATCCAACGGAAATCAGGCAACAGGCAACCTCGCGGATCTGGCGGACAGCTGGGATCCTGCGATGGGTGATGTTCTCATCATCTACGGCGGGGCAGAGAAAACCGGCTGGGATGACGGTGTTGCAATTACCAATCTCACCCTTCTCCTAGAGGATTTCGCCGACGGGGTAATCGGATCCGATCTGAATCTGGGCGAAATTCCTACCCAGTATGTGCTCAAGCGCATGCCGGGTGCTGACATCTCAACGCCGCAGACCATGGCCTCCTCGCTGCAGTATGCCGAGCAGTACCGGAAAGCCGCCGGACTTGACAGTGCAGAAAACTATCTGATCTTCTGGAATCACGGCTCAGGATATAACGGATATGGATCTAATGAGATCTCCGGCAGAATGCTTTCCCTTGAGGATCTACGGACGGGACTGTCCGGAGCCGGGACAACCTATGACATCATCGCCTTTGATGCCTGCCTTATGGGTTCCCTTGAGGTGGCAAACGCTCTTTACCCCTACGGGACATACCTTCTGGCTTCCGAGGAAATTGTTCCAGGAGAAGGGTATGACTATAATGCATTCGCTGCACTCTCCGCGTCCCCGGGTATGAGTGCCCCGGAGCTTGGAAAAACACTGATTGCATACTACCTCGATCAACCGAGTCCGGCGAAGACCCTGTCCCTTGTCCGGCTCTCCGAGGTGCCGTCGGTTGTTGCCGCACTCAATGTGTTTGGTGAGAAGCTCACGGAGATTCTGGACGACCCCGATTCCCTTGCGGTACTTGGATCCGTCTATCAGGATACGCAGGGATTCGGCTCTCCGGCCGGCGATACCGCACAGGACATGATGGATATCTATCAGTTTGCCGACAGTATCCGTCAGCAGACCAGTGAGGATACGGAACTGCATGCCGCAGCAAATGATCTTTGCCTGGTTCTGAAGAACTATGTTGTTCTGTCCGGGGACGACGGACATTTCAGTGCAGCAAACGGTGTGGCCATTGCAGCACCCGTTGAGGGACTTACCTCCGGTATCCCCGACGCCGTCTCTTTTGATAAAAGCGGCTGGTACACGTACCTGTCCACCTACATGGACTATGCCGGCACCACATCACAGCCGCACGCCGCATACACAACTAAAGAGAGTGCCCGTTCCATTCAGGTGACCGACTCCACCGGAACCGCGTGGGTCACGGCAAACTATCTGTATCTGAATACCGACGGGCAGTATCTCATTGTTGGTGACGTTCCCCTGAAGGAAAACTGGGAAGCGGTAAACAATAGTGTCTGGAAGACTGTTCCCACGGGGCTGTACGAGGAACCCGACTGGGACGGAAGCTGGTTTGTATTCCAAAATACCGATGGAACCACAGTTCCTGCAACCCTCACCTACAAAGGTCCTGCTGTGATCGATAACCGGTCTCATGTCATCTATACCATTGAAGGAAATCTTACCCGCACGGTACACAAAAATACGGTCACCGCCCCGTCAATTCTCACCGCCGTTATTGATATGGAGAACAGGAGTGTCTCTGCTCTCTCTGTCACCGAAAAACCTGATAGTATCCGGGATACCAGATCCAACATCTGGGGGAACACAACAATTTGTTCCGGCGATATTTTTGTTCCGGCACTGCAGGTATACAATGAGGAAGCGGATGAAATTGTTGTGACCACTTCTCCGCAGAGCGTCACGTTTGGCAGCAGTCCCAAAGATGCCTTACGCTACACCGCACTTGACGTGGACAACTGCTACTGGATGGTTGAACTTGCGGACTTCCTTGATGAGGAGACCTTCTACCTGAAAGAACCCGGTATGACCGCAGCGACACCCAAACCCACACAGAGTTCCCCGGCTGCAGTATGCATCTTCGCAGGAGTTCTCATTGCAGGATTGCTCCTGAAAAGAACATAATCCTTTTTTGAAAGTTTTTCCAAAACAAAAGAGAAAGAAAAATCAGCGGGTCTGCTGCTGTGCAGAAGCATAAATCTCCTGCATGCGCTGCTCAACCGCTGCCATCTGACTCTGCAGCTTTCCGAGAGACTCGGAGAGCCGTTTGCCGGATGCATCCATCTCGGTGATCCGGTCACGCAGGAAAGAGACTGTCTCTTCGGTCGATTTCTCAACCGTAACCCCTGCGCCAATCCCGACAAGCATCTTCTTCGTATCCGCAACCGTTGCGCGAACCGACACGCCGCCGCCAAGAGTCAGGAGAGTGGAAACCTCTCCGTCTGCGGCTGCCAGAGCTTCCAGTGCCTCAATAGAGGCAAGAGACTCGGCGCGGGCTGATTCGATAAACCGCAGCTGCTGGGACAGAAGTTCAAACTGCTGGGAATACTCTGCGGCATAGGAACGGAGGGTCTGTACCTCCTGTTCCAGAGTTGCCTGATTTGCATTACTCGCCATTGATAGCCTTTACAGAATCAACAGTAATATATTTGCGCTCGAGCCGGTGCTTGCTGCCAATCGTTGCAAGAGTGAATTCTCCTGCAAGACGCTCGCTTGGTGCATCGACTGTCTTTGTATAGGGCTTCATCTGTCCATCGTTTTTGAACGTGCCCTTAACCTCGAATTTCGGCATATTTTTTCACCTCACAGAAATCCAAATACATCTTCAATTCTACCGAGTTCAAAACCCGTGGTAGCGTTTCCTGCCAGATAACCCTTGCTGTTCACGAGCAGACCGGTTCCAATCAGACCCGAACCCATGTTCACGGATCCGGTACCAACGGAAACGTCCGCTGTCGGAAGACTGTTTTCAAGATGATCCAGTTCTTCGGGACTGCTGCGGGCCGGCAGCAGAACACCTGCGTTTGTACAGGCACCTGCCATACCGACCGTTCCGACACCGCCAAAGGACATCGGAATCGTCTCGACCTTCAGGAACTCAGCCACCATTCTGCGCATCTCTGACGACATGTCAGGATGCACAACCGCGAATGAATCATTGGTAAGAATAACGTTCCCTGCCGCATTCATCTCTTCTCCGAGGAGCAGAACATCGCCGTACTCCTGCAGAAGTTCAAGTTCAGAATCATGAATGAGACCGGAAACAACAAATCCGCGGGAATTACCGGTAAGAAGAAGGCCGATCACGGATGACCCTTGGATAAAGGTAGGAATAACCTCTACATCAAGGGCTTCCGCTATCTTTGTTCTGAACTCCTCTGGGGAGTCGATTGGAACAAAGGCAATGTCTTCAAAGACACGGGCAAAGACGCCGATGTTCGGGTCTCCATTCAGTGACAGGGTATGGTCCATTTATTCCTCAGCAAGTTCTGCCTGGACCTGTCCGTCTTCGAACTTCATTGCACGAACACGAATGCGTCTTGGCGGTTTCTGGGATCCGCGTGCCCAGACTGCTTCGTTAATGCTCTTGTCAAGCTTAACGTCATCACTTTTCATGTGATGCTCAAGGTAGCTGCGGATGTCTTTGATTGCAGCGTTTGCACGCTTGTAGCACGGAACGCGCTTGACATCACGGAGCGGAATAACATATACCTGTTCCTTTTGTGCTTCTACCATTTTTCTTACACCTTCAGAGTGCTGCGTCTCCAGTTGCGTCTGCACGGGTGGGACACAACGGTACGCTTGGTTTTGATCATGACCCAGGCAGGAACGCGGCGGTTCTGCTGGGTTGCCTTTGCAAGACGAATCTTACGAGCTTTAGTAAGTTTGCTCATGGTTAATCACCATTCTTTTTTCGAAGGATCAAAGACTGTTCATGGTTTTTCGGGAAGAGCGGCACATAGTCAATCCCCCGCCGAACCATTTCGGCCCTGATCTCACTTTCGAAATCACCGTTTGGAATCGTCCCTGTTTCGCCGTAGGCGATCTCAAAGGACCGTTCACATAACCGGATAATCTCTTTTTTTCCGATGCCAAGCAGAGGCCGCACATAGCTGACCCCGTACTTCATCTCAAGGCTCTGTACTTCGGAACTTGTCCGCATCGGGACCCGGTCATCACGACGGGTTCCGTCGGCGACCACCTCATATTCCTGCGCAAGTGCACAGAGAGACCGTCGGTGGATTTCATTGATGGCATCTGCAGGATGCCCGTCGTCAACAATTCTGTTGACAACCTCATCAAGGAAACCTGGCGCAAAGGTGTGTTTCTTCCAGGGGAAACCTGTTGCCTTTGCCGCCGCCTCAATGGAAGGAACTGCATGGCAGGAATCAAACACGAATGTTATCAGCTCCACCTCATAGTCCCGCGCAAGCAGAACTGCGGCAAGCGTACTGTCCTTGCCGCCGCTGTAGAGCACACCCGCTTTCATCCAACCCTGCGGATATTGAATTCCTTTTTCTGCGGAACAATCTGCGAGAGCAGCTGCTTGAGCTGGTCATCAGTAATTTTCTGACGCAGGCGTCCCGACTGGGCGAGAGCGACAATCTGCTGCTCGACTGCGGCGGCAAACTCAGGCTTGGTCAGCTTGATAGTATTCAGCCGCTCACGGGCTTCAGGTTCCATTGCCTGCATGAGAACAGACTGAATCTGTGCCTGCATCTGCTGCTGGCGCTGAGCCTGTTCCTGTTCGGCCATCTGCTGCTGCTGGAGCTGCATCATGCGTTGCCGGCGGATTTCTGCGAGTTCATCGTCTCCCATTTCTGGTCACCATTCTGTTTTGTCAGATATTCGTTAGTACTTTGCAAGGCCCGGAACTTCCTTGACTGCTTCTTCCTTTAAGGAGTGGGCGATGTTGTCAAGGAACTTGCGGCCTTTTGCGGAAACGTTGCGGCCGCCGGTAACTTTCTCGATGTAACCGGCTGCTTCAAGCTGCTGCATGACTTTTCTTGCGATGCTGCCGCTTCCCTTTCTAAAGTGGGACGGCTTGGAACCGCGGTCCTGCATACCGCCATAGACCGAGCGCATACGCTCGACTCCGATCGGGCCGTCAACATAGATACGACGCAGCACTGCTGCGGAACGGATGTACCACCAGTCTGGATTTTCCGGTGGCATCTGCTTGTGTACTCCCGTTTTTACGTACTCGGACCACTCGGGTGCCTTGATTTCGGACTCGTTCTTGAGTTCCTCAGCAACCTTTGCGATGAGTGCATTGGCAGGGATGTCAAATACTGTAGTCATAGACTTTTCCTCACTGTAAGCCCGTACCTTTCGGCACGATTTGGTTGCATGAGATACTCTCTGCAACACATGACATTAACAGTCTGTATCAATTGGTGTCCGGACAATAAATAAGTTCGGGAAAGTGAGAGTTTGTGCCATTTTATTCAGGGGTTTCCCGGAAAAAGAAAAAGTGAAAAAAATTATTTTTTCTCAAGATAAAAGGACTTGATCCGATCCCGTGCCGACTGCTTCCTCACCGGTTTCTTTCCTTTCACCGGCGTTGCCACAGGAAGTTTGCCCCGGTTCTTTGCACCGAGAACCACCATTCGGCCGCGGGAGTCCAGTACCTCTGCCGACGTTTTCTGGGCAAGCTCAAGAATTTCTTCTTCATCAAGGTCACAGCTCTGCAGCCATTTGATCTTGATAACTTTTCTTGCTTCCAGCTGGCGGCGAGTTTCCTCCACCAGATCCTCGGTGCAGCCGTTTTTACCAACCCAGATCGTGGGTTTTAATGTTTGAATATAAGATTCTGTATCGGATGATTTGGGCACGTGTGGTATTCCCTCGTGCCGTATATATTAGACAGTTGCGGAGATAAGAGTTCCCCTCCCCAAACATGGTCACGGTCTCCGCGGAAAAGAGAAGTGCCTACATCAGAATAGGAAAAAAAGATTTTTTAGAGCGGAATCCACGTCATTGTCACATTACCTGGGGCATCAGGTCTTCGACCTGCTGCCACCCGTCCAGCGGGATGGTCTCCAGCATAATCGAACTGCCAAGACACCAGTCATCACCCTGCGGCTCAACATATACCAGACAGATCATACTCTCCTGCGTCGTGGAATTCGTAACCCCGAGATAACAGTATCCTCCGCCGGCGCGGCCCAGCATCGCGATCTCCCGCATGGTGGATGCCCCGTGCATATCCGTAAAGTAGAACGCATCTGCACCAACCATCTCCGGATTCAGAACGTCCATCAGAATAGTGCCGTTGTAGTTCATCGCAAACAGATTTCTGTGATCCGCCAGCAATGATGAATCAGGATTCATAAATTCCTGAAATGCAGCCTCTTTCCCATGGATCAGAATATAACTGGATGCATTATGTACTGTACTGAGCACCACATTACGTTTGGACGGATCAATCTTCACAGTATGATCCAGAATCGACTGACTTACCACAACGAACCATGTATCATCAACTGGCAAGACATAAAGAATGCATAACACTGCCAGACCCGGTTCTCCGGACTGAACCGGAGCATACATGTACGTGTACCCGCCGCCCTGCCAGGCCCGGAACCGCTCGGTTGCAACCGGACGAAGACCATAGGAGTCACGGAAGTTCAGCATATTTTCCCCGGCATACTGCGGGTTAAATCCGTCGTAAAGGGAAGTGCCGTTGAAATCGTAGGCAAAGTACCGCAGTTTCTCACTGGCAAATATCCCCTGCGGATTTGCAAGTTCGGCGAGTGTCTGTTCCTGTCCGTGTTCGGATGCATAGAGATAGAGATTCGCCGTCGCGTTATGGACGTCCGTGGAATACCGGTTTACCGGCTCAAGCGGAATATCCGAGCGCAGCTCCGCAGTACTCAGGATGAGACGCATTTCTCTGCCGTCTACCTCCGCAGTTGTCCATACGGCAATGCGCCCGGAGGATGCAGAGAGACGGATAGCACCTTCCTTTTCATCAAGAATCTGCCGGATCACCGATTCCGATACGCCGCGACGGATGGTTGCGGAGTCCAGAACATTGTCCCCGACATAGGTAGTACTGGGTGACGAGAGAACCAGTCCGTCCGTAAAGACAATCCACGGACGGTAGGTGGTATCATTGTAACTCCGGGAACCGGGGAACGAGGTGTCGCTGATCAGCTCTCCCGGCCACAGGGCAATACAGGCATACCCCTTATACGTATTGGCAGAATCATAGATCGGTGCCGCAAAGCAGACCACTTCACCGTAGGCAGGGGAGTAAATCGGGCCGACAAATAAAACGGACCGGTTCACAAAGGAATCTGCATTGATATCCTTTAACTCCGAACGCGAAACCAGGGAATACAAACTGGCCAGCGGGGCACTGCGGCCCACAACCCCGGTATCCTGTACATAACAGACACCTGCTGAAGCCGGGACAGAGAGATACAGATCGCGGAGAATCACATCGAGCCGGGGGTCTCCCTGTTCAACTCCGGAAAGAGCATCGGCTGTTGTGAGCAGTGCAGTACGTATCCGTGTTGTCTGGGAGAGGAAGGAGTGATGAAAATCGGTAAGATTTGCATTGAGTTCCGGCGCAACATTCACCGGTTCATCCACACTATTTGAGGCCGGCAAGATGACGAGCATCCCATATCCGGCTGCGCATACGGCAAACAGGATAACCACAGTGAAAAACAACCATCCACGACGATTCATGTAATCGGAGTATCATCTACGCCGTAGAAAATAAATCTACCGTCTGATGAAAAAATATCCGGAAAAATTTTTCGGGACACTCTCGAAAAAAGGGATGTTAGCTGAACTGCAGCCGGACATAATTGACAATGTCGGTTGTGCCGTCATCAAACTGTGCTTCAATGATCACGAAGGCAGAACCAAACACTCCTGCTGCAATGTCGGGAAAGACAATGGTCTCCCCGGTACCGGGGAATGTTCGGAACACGGTCTGTTTTCCCTCAGCGGCCCCGTCAATGTAGGCACAGATTCCCGTGACATGGCGTGCATCATCGCTGCCGATCACCGTAATCATCACATCATTCCCGGAGACACGGGCGGTAACATCCACATTGGCATGGGAGATATCAGCTATCTCAGTCATCGCACAGAGGCCGACAAAGATCAGTACCGCAACAATTCCTATAGCGAGAAGCACCACGATCACAGGGGATAAGGAGACACGGGAACCGGACTGCTTCACAGAGTACAGATAGTCAAACCGGGCTGATGCATTCAGGGTCATGATGCACTCCCGGCGGAAACGTCATACGCATCCAATGAAATGGCACTGGCAATACACCACGTATCATTCACCGGCTCCACGTACGTAAGGTACAGCATATGCTGATGTGTTACGGGATTTTCAGATTCAATGTAGAGATAGCCGCCTCCGGTACGCGCAACCATCACAACCTCACGAATGGGAGAGTTTCCATAGGAGTCGGTGTGGTAAAACACATCCTTTCCGACATTGCTGCGGTTCGTTTCATCAGCGAGGAGTGTGCCGTTATAATCCAGGGCAAACAAATGTGTATCTTCTTTCACCAGAGGATCCGTTGCGTCCATCATTTTGGCAAGAGCTGCCTCCCTGCCAAAGGCAAGAACGTACTCCTGAGCAGCCTGAACCGTATGGACAACTTCCGTGCGCTTGGTCATGTCATAGGTAACTGAATGATCCTGAACAGGACCGTCAACACCGATAAACCAGTTTTCATCAACCGGCATGACATAGGCAAGACCCAGACGTGCCTGTTCATCGGTGTAGGGATACTTCAGATAGTAATGAACGTACCCGCCACCCTGCATGCACCGGTTGATCATACTGGTGACACTCAGCATACTGTACGCATCGCGGTAGTTTGTCCGGTCCATTCCTACGCCGTATGTCTGGGAAGGCATGGACAAGAGTGTTCCGTTCATGGAAAATGCAAAGACATCATATCCGGGTGTCGCAAACGGCCCGGAAGGATTGTTCATCGCATTAAGTGTCAGTTCCCTGCCGTTTTCAAATGCGTACACCAGCATTGACTCGGCAATGGATTTCAAATTGTCCGGAGTTACAATGGTATCCGGGAATAAAATCTGCGATACGTCATATGAGTAGTCATCCAGAACCAGCCGTATATCCTGACCACCAAAGGAGACAGTTGTCCATACCCCTGTCTTTTCCACAACTTCAGTACAGCTCAGATCATACCCGGTATAGTTCATGGCGCCGGACGGTTTCTCCACCACCGCCCGCACTCCGGTGAGAACAGAAGGCTCACTCACGAACATCGGGTCAGTATAGATATTCTGACCGATCAGACCGGCATCCGGGTGGTACAGGTACGTGCCGTCGTCATTGATGACCCACAGTTCATAGTCCGTTTCTTTGAAGTACGGGGTGCCGGGCGTCTCGTTCAGCAGAAGAGCCGGGAGGTGTGCTATGCAGACAAATCCGTTGTAGGTTTTGTCCTCCGCATAGACCGGAACTGCAAAGCACAGCACCATACCGTAGGTTTGGGAAACAAGGGGACCTATCATCAGAACATCGTGTTCCGCAAACGAGGATTCATTGAGAGCAGCAATCTCCGGGGCGGCCAGAAGTACTGACATGGAATAGACAGGTTCACGGCAGACAGAACCATTTGCATCAACCCAGACAATTCCCGCAGCATCCGGATACTGATCATAATAGGTGCGGATCAGATCACCTGCCCGGGGATCGTCAGGAGTAAGACCGGTAAGGTCTCCGGAGAGATTTTTCAGAACGGATTCAATATTTGAAGTGTGCGCCTGCACATCCGAGGCAAACTCCTGGGAAGATTCCTGCATCTCCAGCGGAGCATCAATATACCGCGGCCCGGGGTACGACAGGTGCATCAGAAGAACAGTACCGATACACACAATGACCAGAAGGAGCAATGCCGCCAGGGGAATGGAATAATGTCGGGCAGCCATAGTATAGTTACTTGTGCGTTCAGAAATCATATCAATATATCTGGAGATTTGCGGCTGCTTAGTTCAAGTCCGGTTTCTGACAGCCGTCGCCATTCATCGATCCGTTGCCCACGATCCACAAGGCAGATCAGTGCTCACCGCTCCGCGGGAAGACACAAACTTTACAGAAGAAAAAAAACATCACAGAATTTCCATTCAACGTATTATTTCCGTGTTGTTAGGCCACGCAGCGGCGAATGAAGCAGGCTGAAAGGCATGCGGTTAGTATAGAGTTCCGTGATGTTTTTAGAGTGTTTGGTGTTTTCTGTGGGTCTCAGGCCTTTATGGACAACGCCGCAACATCCCCTAAATTGAAAAAAGGAGATCAGTTCAGGAGAATCGCATGCGGGCATATTTAATAACCCTCTGCGTTCCGTCCAAAAATTCTGCATCCACAATGATAAATGCATAGCCGGTCACATCCTTTGCAACACCGGCAAACTGTATAGGAGTTCCCATCTGCGGGTTCTGCAAAGAGGAATTTGCATCAGAAGGAGCATAACCGTCAACAGATACGCGAAGCCCGGTGATCGGGTTGGCATGGCCGTCTGCAATAAGCGTGATCAGAACATCATTTCCGGATACCTGGACAAGTACATCAACTCCTTCCGAGGATGTACCGGCAATCTGTCCCATCGCAAAGAAACCGGCAACCACAAGTCCGATGATAATCCCCATTATCAGGAGAACGATGATAACCGAGGAAAAGGATCCCGTGCGGGAGCTGCTGCTGGGCCGGAGATAATAACCATTTTTTATCGCTATAAGTTGCATATTTCCATCTTGAAAAAGAATATTTTTCAGCTATCTAAGAGTAAGGCCCTCGGTATTCAGCGGATCGGCGTGATACATGGTGTTTGAACCGTCCATATCCTGCGTTGTTCCCTGCCGGGCAACCGCCGCACTGTCGGCGTGTTCCGACATTTCCCGCATACCCAAAACTCCACGGGTATGGGGAAATGCAAAAATATCCGGACCGGCAGATCCTGAATCTGCCGGAGAGGAGAAAACTGTTTCATTGTTTGTTGTTCTTCGAAAAGGATCATTCTCCTGGGATGAACTGTCCGGGACATCAGATACAAATGAAAGATACAAAGTATTTTTGATTTCAGTATCCGCGGACAAACGGGTGTGACCGGAAGCCCCGATAACAGTTGCGGACGGGATAAAAACAGATACAACACCCCATTGATTCATACGATTGTCTGTTTGAAATATTACCGTAATACAATATAAATATGACGCTCCCAACGGAGGTACACCTTTATTCCTGAACATCATAGGCTGAAATTCGATCAACGAGATCATTCGTAGGCAAAAACAAATTTGGGTGCAACGCCATTCCTAACGGGCACGGCAGATACATTTTGTCTCTGTTTGAAAAACGGGAGGAGGGAATTCAGGAAAACCGCATGCGTGCGTACTCAATGATCGTCTGTGTCCCGTCAGTAAACGTTGCTTCCACGACGACAAATTCATAGCCGGTCACATCCTTTGCAACGCCGGCAAACTGAATGGAACTTCCCACCAACGGATCGTGAACAACAGACGGGTTGGGGAGAGAATGCCCGTCAACATATACATTCAGACCGGTAATCTGATTCACTTTGCCGCCCGGCAGAAGGGTGACCTGAACATCGTTTCCGGCAAGCTGGACGACTACATCAATTCCCTCCGAAGAGGTATCTGCAATCTGGTCAATCACAACGAAACCGAGGGTCACCAGTCCGATGATGATACAAAGTATCAGCAGAAGAATGATAACCCGTGACTGGGGAGCTGTGCGATTTGGCGAGTCTGAAACCGAAATATTGAGGGGCGGGGATTTTATGCGGGAGCTACCACTAAAACAGGAGTGATAGCTATTTTCTGCCGCCATGAGTGATTTACCTCCCTTCAACAAACGTATTCAATTCAGTCCAGCTGATAAGACACCATTCGTTATTTACTGGTTCTACATAGAACAGATACATCGTATTCATACCATTTTGATTTGCAGTATCCATTAACAGATAATTGCCGCCCTGTTTGGCGAGAATTACCAGTTCCCGCATACTGGAAACTCCGTGTGCATTGGTAAAGCCGAAAGCATTCGTACCGGTCACATTCAGTTGTACGGGAGCGGAAAGAACATTCCCGTTATAGTCCATTGCCATAAGGGAAATATCCTTTAACTGGAATGAACTGTTGGAAGCGGTGAACTCGGACAGTGCTGCATCCTTTCCCTGGTCACGAACATACTGCTGGGCAGCCACGACCAGAGTATTCAGTTTGTCACGCTTTTTGGGATCCGGTGAGGCAAACATGATCGGATAGGCAGCACCCACAAACCATTCCCTGTTCACCGGCAGGACATAGGAGATCATCAGAACCGATACACTCCCGCTCGGTTCGCCCACAGGTTTGTAGTAGTGGACAAAGCCGCCGCCCTGTTCGCACAGGTCAACCATTCTGCTGATATAACGGAGACCATAGGCATCTCCTGCGTTCATCTGGTTTTTCCCGATGCGATCCGGCGTCAGCGAATGTGCAAGGTTTGTTGCATTCATGTCATACGCAAAGAGGATAATATTGGGATCAACCGCAAACTTACCGCGCGGATTCTGAATCTCAGCAGTTGTTGCTTCAATTCCGTTGGCCTTTCCGTACTGATACATCTGGAACACCAGATTCGATAAATCATCAATCGCCAGATCCTCGGAGAAGTTCTGATTCCAGTCCTCTACCTCATACACGATGATATTCGGTTTGAGGTCCCGGCCGCAGACGGTGATCGTCTTCCACACCGTCGTGTACTCAACCAGCGGACCCGGGTTGAACGGGGTGAACAGATATTTCATCATGCCGTCCGGCTGCGTGAAGATTGCATCAGTATGCAGCAGGACTTCGCTGTCTTCACGGGAAAGGGTACGGATGTTGTCACCAATGATCTCCTGGGTCGGGTAATACAGAATATTACCCTCGGCATCATAGAGCGCCGGGAAATAATTGTTGGCGTGCCCGTAAGAGAAGTAGTCCTCACTCGTGTCAACGATGTAGGTCATGATAAACGAAGCACCAATCCAGCCGTCATACTCACCCTCCGGAGTGTAAACCGGATGACGGAAATGGAGTATCTCCCCGTAGGTGGTGGAGTACAGCGGCTCCATCAGAATGGTTGCATTATTTTTGGCAAAGGAAGTTTCATTAAACTCCCAGAAGGAAGATGACATTTCCATACCGGTCAGACTATACAACGGAAGCGATGCATACTCTTCACCGTTTGGTCCGACACGTGAGATGCCAACAGCATAAGGATGGTTGCTGTATATCTTCATGAGAACTGCTGAAATACCTGAGATATCGGTACTTGATATCCCGCTCAGATCTGCAGCAGCTCCGGTAAGCTCAACATCAAGCTCATTGCACCGGGCAAAAACGGATTCCGAGAAGTGATCCAGTGCCGCCATTACTTCGGGCGGGGCATTGGATACCGGAAAGAGATACAAATTCTCTTTTGTTTCGTTAGTACTAAACAATTGAATACATCCAGCAAACAATACGGATATTACTAGCAGGATGGAAACTGAAATAATAACCTCGCGCTTCATATTCTGTCAGCTATTGAAGAATTATTATCGTAATTTATTATAAACATAACGATTAGAAATACCTCAAGAATACTATTGCGATCCAAAATACGCATGGATCACTTTTGCACTACAAAAACAGTCGCTGAAAAAGGAAAACGGATGATGCCCGTTCATTTCAGATACCGGCAAAAATATTTGTCAGAGATCATACCGCAGAACGCATATCCTCATCCGGTCATACGAATCAGCGCGCAGGTATTGTACTCAGTGCTTGTATTGCAGAAAAAATTTCATGCAGAAAATACTGCACCCCCCATGCCGCACCAGAAGAAAAAAAGGGATTACGATAGAGGATACCGGATCACTGCACCGCAGATCCTGCATGTGGAGATGACCTTCCCGTGCTGAATGCGCACGCGGTGGTTTTTTCCCCCGGAACAAAGCAGGTGTGGCAGACCGGACAGAAAAACCTGCGGTATTCCCTTGGCATCCGCAGCCGCCTGCGCATCGCAATCTCGCGGGCGGGCGCCACATACCGGTCGGCAAGGACCGGATCCGCCCGGTTCTGATACGCCTGATCAAAAAGAATGGCAATTCGCTCAAGCGCGATCTCTTTTGCCGTCGGACCCTTTCTGTGCTGCGCCATGTACTCAGGGTGTCTCCGACAGAATCTTCACATGACGGCCGGATACCACCAGCCGGTCGGCACAGAACAGAGCAGCCGCTTCAGGGAACGCAATGGGTTCCTGAACAAGAATTCGTTCATCAAGCACTTCCTCATCATCGTCCAGAACTGGAACCGCCTTCTGCAGGATGATGGGTCCGGAACCAGCCCTTCGTCCACAAAGTGTACGGTGTATCCGGCAATCTTGACCCCGTACTCAAGAGCCTGCCGCTGACCGTGCAGACCGGGGAACACCGGCAGCCTTTGCCCGTTCAATCGCATAGGCATCCTTGTTGTCCGTAATGAGAGCAACACACTCTCCGTTAATCTCTCCCCGGGCACGGGCATCAAGTATCGCCTGAAAGTTTGAGCCGCGTCCCGAAGCAAGTACCGCAATCCGCTTCATGATACAGGTATATTAGATCCGAACCGAGAGGTATTCGCATCGCAGGCATCCACATATGCCGTGTCGGGCCCAGGGGACCGGATCACCGCGGTATGACAGGACGCGGTAAATGCATTCATCGTTCCATGTATAAGAGCGAAGGCATAATCAATATTATTGACAATCCGGATATTTTTATCCACAGGCAGGCGAGGCAGTATCCTGACTGTCCCGTGTCCCCTATTCAGGGATAAAACCCGGGACAACGTGTCATCCATATGTGAAAAAAAAGAAAGAAATATTTTCAGGTAAACAGAACACGGGAATAATCAATGATTTTTTTGTTGCCGTCAGCAAATGTTGCTTCTGCAATCACAAACGCATACCCTTTCCGATCTTTTGCAAGGTCGTAACAGATGATTGGCATTCCTATCTGCGGGTTTTTGATGATCATGTCTCTGCTGTTCTCCGGTGTACCTTCAATATAGATACTGAGTGAAACGATTTGGGATGTCTCGCCTCCGTCAAGAATTGTCACTATAATATCATTGCCGGAAAGCTGTACGGTCAAATCCCGTCCATCAATGGTAGAGTCGGCGATCTTCCCCATGGCAAAAAACCCTGCCACGACAAGTGCAGCAACAATACTGATCACCAGTATGATGCAGATAACCGGAGAAAGGAAAGACGACCGAGAGTTGTCAAGCAGGACATAGTCCTGATATACAACAAACGACATTAGGCTTCATCACCGCCATAACTAAAGTACGAATCAAGTGCAGCCCAGCTTGCAATACACCATGTATCATCAACCGGTTCTACATAGACAAGATTCATTACATGAACCCCATCCGGCCCCATGGTTTCAATCAGGATATACCCGCCGCCCTGTTTGGCAAGGATAACCATATGACGCATACTGGATGCTCCATGCGGATCCGTAGATCCGAAAATATTTCTTCCGATCTGACTGGTGTCTGCCGGAACTGCAAGAATATTTCCGTCATAATCAACTGCGAGGATGGGCGAGTGCGTCATCTGTGAGGTAACTTCCGGATCAAGAAGTTTTGCAAGCACAGCATCCTTTCCATACGTCTGAATGGCCTGATGGAAGGCAATTACATCTGATTTCAACTGATCACGCGTGACAATATCGGGCTGGACAAGTCCGATCGGGCGGGATGCTCCAACGAACCAGGTATTCTCACTGTCTATCGGAAGAAGATAGGCAATCGTGAATATTGACAGGCCGTTGTCCAGATCGCCGGCTGCGACATAGTGATGGATAAATCCTCCGCCTTGGGACGCCCGGTCGATCATTGCATTGATGTAGCGGAGATTATAGCTGCCCCGCGCATTCAGCATGCTTCTTCCCACTGCATTGGGATTTTGAGAATGTGCAAGCGTTATTCCGTTTTCATTATACGCAAACAGAGTAATGTTGTCATCCACCGCAAACTGCCCGTTCGGATCATTTAACACGGCAACAGTTTTGTCAACACCGTTCGCTCGTGCATACGAATACATCTGGGACACGAGAGAGGAGAGAACACTGCTGTCAAAGTCAGCAAAATTACCAGAGTACTCCGGAACCGACTGGGGGGTGTAACTGGCAAGTGCCGCCCGCAGATTTTTCCCGCCGATAGATACTTCGCGCCAAACGATGGTATGGTTTTCTGGTGAACTATAACTTAGTGCATAATCCAGATGTTCCAGCATGCCGGAAGGTCTCTGCATTATATATGCCATCTCTTTGGGAATCCCGCTACCCTTTGTCCCGGCCAAATCCAGCAGATTTGTTCCGATAACCTCGGTGTTCGGCTGGTACAAAATCAGACCGTTAGGTTCGTATAGTGCAGAGTACCAGCTGGAATTCTCAAAATGCAGTAAAAAGTGCATCGGACTGTCATACAGATAGATCGGCAAAAATGAGATACCGACATAACCGTCATATTCACCCTCCGGTGTGTACACCGGGTGGCGGAAATGCAGGAGATAGCCGTAGGTCGCGGAATGCACGGGATGCAGCATTATGGTAGTGTTGTTTTCAGCGAAGGATTTCTGATCAAAGTTCCAGAACTCACTGTCTTCGGCAAACCCATTCAGACAGAAATACGGAATTGATACATACTCATCTCCGGAAGGACCGACACGACAAATTCCATAACTGCTTGGATAGGTGCTGTAGAGTTCCAACAGTATGTTGTTGAGCGTACGCGTATCATTTTTCGGAATTCCGGACATATTCAGTGCAGCCCGGGTAAGATCCAAATCCACTGCATCATACCGCTCACAGATCGTCTGTGAGAGCCTGTCCAGTTCTGCAATCACCTCAGACGGGGCTTCAGATTCAGGAGAGTAGGTAGAGACATTTGGATTTGACTCCAACTGGACACATCCGGCCAGAAGAGTACTTATCACAACGAGAATAACTGCTCCAGAGAAATACTTATTCATTTCATAGACCCCTGTACCTGTTATAATTCACATCATATAAGTTTGTGTGATTGTTCGAACAGGTTGTCAGGACAAAACGATTTCACGAAAAACCGACTGCAAAAATAGTGGCGACCAGAATTAGTGAAGAGGATAGCGGATCACTGTGCCGCAAATTCTGCAGGTGGAGATGACCTTTCCGTGTTGAATACGGACGCGGAAATTATCTCCTGGAACAATATATACATGACATACAGGACAGAAAGCACGCCGGAATTTTCTGGGCATCCGCATCCGGTGGCGCATAGCGATCTCACGTGCGAGCGCCACATACCGATCGGCAAGAGCCGGATCCGAACGATTTCTGTATGCCTGATCGAAGAGGATCTCAATTCGTTCAAGAGCAATCGTTCTGGGTGCCGGACCTTTTTTGTGCTGAGCCATGACCTTACCGCATCTCCGGCAGAATCTTCACATGACGGCCGGATACCACCAGCCGGTCGGCACAGAACAGGGCAACCGCTTCAGGGAACGCAATGTGTTCCTGGGCAAGAATCCGCTCATCAAGCGCTTCCTCATCATCATCGTCCAGAACCGGAACCGCCTTCTGCAGGATGATCGGTCCGGAGTCCAGCCCTTCGTCCACAAAGTGTACAGTGCATCCTGCAATCTTGACCCCGTACTCAAGAGCCTGCCGCTGACCGTGCAGACCGGGGAACGCCGGCAGCAGTGCGGGGTGGATGTTGATCATTTTTCCGGCAAACGCCCGGATAATTTCGGTTCCAATGATACGCATATATCCTGCACAGACAAACAGATCCGCGCCTGCCGCATGCATTGCTGCAAGCAGGTCTGCTTCAAAGGCCGCTTTGGTCGGATAGTCACGGTAGTTGACCACAACTGCCGGAACACCGGCAGCCTTTGCCCGTTCAATCGCATAGGCATCCTTGTTGTCCGTAATGAGAGCAACACACTGTCCATTAATCTCTCCCCGGGCAAGGGCATCAAGTATCGCCTGAAAGTTTGAGCCGCGCCCCGAAGCAAGTACCGCAATCCGCTTCATGTTACAGGTATATTGGACGCGGGCGGATTATTATATTTCGGCAGGAGGGGGACGTGCCGAAAGTATTTAGCTGATTTTTTCCAGAAAAGAAACAACCATGAACTACTTTTCCGACACCACAGATGTCCTGCCGGACATTTCCCCGGTTCCAAGATACGGATAGGCAATACCAAAGAAGATCAGGGCAATCCCAACCCACTGTACCCAGGACACCGCCTCGGAAAGAATAATCACCGCACAGATGATCGAAGCGGGAAGTTCCGATGAGCTGAGAATCGTCGCAGCCCCGGTTGAAATACGCGGCGTTCCGATCGAAAACAGAAACATCGGAAGAGCACAGCCGAACAGACCAAGAATAGTACCATATACCCAGATACCGGAGAACGCCGTGCCGCTCACAATATACGCAGGCGACAGAATGCACAGCAGCAGGGCAAGTGAGCAGGACATGATCACAAAACTCCGGGTAAGCGGATGCATCTCCGGTTCCGTATGGCCGAGCAGGAACATATACAGCGCGTAGAACAAAGCAGACAGCATGCCGAATGTCACACCTTCTGCGGTCAGCAGGACACTGCTGCCGACAAGACCGGCGGCAAGAACAGTGCCTGCGATCAGAATCACAACCGCTGCAATCGTCCGCCGCGACGGCATACGCCGTTCCGCCAGAGCCTGAATGATCACACCAATCCACGTAAACTGGAACAGCAGAATAACCGAGACCGAGGCAGGAACACTCTGCAGGGAAAAACAGTAGCAGACGCTCACCAGCGCAATCGCGGCCCCGGTTGCAAACAGCCGCAGCACCCGTTTTACCGTCCACGGTGCACAGGATACCGGCCGGTGCAGAGAACCTTTGAGAAAACCTGCCCCGACCAGAACCAGCAGAATCAGCCACCCGTAAAAGTACTGACTCATCACCACATCATTTGCCGAAAACCCTGCTTCATAGGCAATCTTAATCGTTGGGGATGACGGACCGTAACAGCATCCGCCAAGAAAAACCAGCAGGGGAAACAGAAGCCAGCGGCCGTTCATAAAATTATACTCTTATGAGGGCTGGAACCTCATAAGCACTGTCCTTTCACTCAGCGGAAAAAGTACGGCATGATAATGGGAATGATGATCACGACAATCAGCAGATTGGTAATCATGCTGCACAGAGGCTGGGCATACTTTTCCCGGCCGCGTTTGGCAAGGAAACTCTTCACACCTTCGCGCAGCATCTGACCGCCGTCCAGCGGCCCGAGCGGCAGGGCGTTAAACGTACCCAGCAGGATGTTTACCCAGGCACACCAGTAGAGAACGTGAACAACTTCCCAGAATCCCTCAAACGGTGCGGACAGGAACGCCGGGTCCGGCGTATCCGTTACCAGAATGCTAAAGGAACTGCCGCCGGTGATGGACGAGAACGGAAGCACAAGGAAATTCAGTGCAGAGACCAGCACACCCCCGGGCGTCGTCGGATGTGTCCATGCATGCAGGGTATCTACGATCGCCTGCGGCTGTCCGTACACAACACCCATGAATCCCGAAGTTGCATTACTGATTTCGGGGGGAACGGAAGTGAGGGTAATGTCATACATCTGCTGCGAACCTTTGTACTCACCGAGTACCTGAACCGTCTGGCCCGGCGTGGTTCCCGCAAGAATCACAGAGATATCTGTCGTATTTGCAACCGGGACTCCGTCAATTGCAAGAATCACGGTTCCGGGCTGCATACCTGCAAGGTCTGCCGGATAGTCGGCGTAAATACCCTGCACAAACGGTGCAGTTCCGGGCACAATCATACCCAGAAGCAGCGCGAGAATCACGATACACACCGCCCCCACCACCATGTTGTTGGTGATGCCCGCAGCAAACATGCGGAGCTTTGTTGCAAGCGGTGACTTTTCGATCTCCTCTTCATCCGGTTCGACGAATGCACCGATAGGGATAACCAGTGCAAGGATTCCGGTGTACTTCACGCGGATATTTTCCACCCGGGAAAGAAGTCCGTGCCCGAACTCATGAATGACCACCGCGAAGACCAGTGCAAACCAGACCGCAAAGGTGGAGGGAACAAAGTCATTCACACCCGGAATCAGAAGCAGATTCTGCGGCTGAATTATCGGCGACGGATCGGGCTGGATCAGCATCGTCAGGTACGCGGTAAGAATAATCATTGCCGTCATCAGAACGCCGCAGACCGCAACGACCACAACCCCCAGTGTTCCGTACACCAGAAAGGTTCTGCGGAAACGTGCCAGTACATCAAAGATGCCGGTCCGGGACGTTCGGATCATCAGACACGGCCCCATAAAAGCAAAGATCTCGGGATGGAAGTTGTGTTTTTTAATTGCCCAGCATACACCCGCGTACACAAGTACACAGATGATCACCGGGACTACCCATCCGAACTCCATTGTTCTGTATTGTTCTGCGGTGATAGGCTAAGAAGTTGATCGTAGGGACCCAGCTGGTGAGGTGATGTCAGAAAAAATTTCATTGGTTTTTTCCAGAAAAAAAAACCAATGAAATTTTTTTGCAGCGTGTCTGCGCAGAGTCCGACAGCACTCGTCAGAAGAAATCCGCGAGACTCTGCTGGGAAACACGGGCTATGATCTCATCCACCGTTTTCCAGGTCCGGCGGGCACACGACGGCGGACATCCGTGTTCGCGAATGTATCCTTCAAGAAACCGGATCGTCACCGGGTCCGACGGATACCCGCTGCCGACCGGCCCGAACACATCCGACAGTTCCGCAACCAGCCGGTCGCGGGTAACTTTTGCCACGATACTTGCCGCCCCGACGATCAGAAATTTGTCGTCCGCCTTATGTTCGGAGATCATCTGAAGCTCCGGCATGCCGGACAGCTCCCGTACATTGGATCCGAACCGGGCGGCATTCACATCGCAGGCATCCACATAAGCCGTGCCGGGCCCAAGGGACCGGATCACCGCGGCATGACAGGACGCGGTAAATGCATTCATCGTTCCCGGCCGTGCATCGATCTCTTCCGGAGTTTTCACCACAACCGCGGTCTTCCATCGTTTGGTGATCTCGCCGTACAACTCCCCGCGCCGGTGCGGTGTCAGCTGTTTTGAGTCACGGAGACCAAGACCCTCCAGCTCTGCCGCGTCGTCAACCAGCACCCCGGCGGTCACCATTGGCCCGAGAACCGGACCTTTGCCTGCCTCATCAACCCCGCAGATACTCATCTGATCAGTATCTATCACAGGGAATAGGTATAATACCCCACGATCCCAAACGATTCAGTATGTATCTCATCATCGTAGGTCTTGGCGGCATCGGCAGAAGTCTTGCCGGCATCGCCTCCGAGAACGGTCACAGTGTGGTGGTCATTGACCGCGACGAGGAGCGGTGTGCGGAAATTCTTACGCAGCATGATCTCCTTGCAATCGCCGGGAACGCCACCGACAAAGCGGTGCTTGAGGACGCAGGGGTGGACCGGGCCGACGCCCTTGTTGCGACAACGAGTGATGATGCCCTCAACCTGATGGCATGCTGGCTTGCGAAACGCTACAATGTGCGGACTCTGGTCTCCATCGTCAATCAGAAAGAACATTCAGAACTGTTCAAAGAGGTCGGTGTCCGGATCAGCGAAAATCCTGACGAGATCGTTGCCCGCAGTCTGTATGTCTGGTCGGAAAATCCCGACACCCAGCTGCTCGCATCTATTGAAGGCGGCAGTATTTTCGAGTTCAAAGTCAGTGAGGGGGCACAGGGTGTCAGTAAAACGGTACGGGAAGTCTCAGACGTCAAGGACATGCTCTACATCGCCATCCGGAGAAACGGAAAACTCATCATCCCTTCGGGAAACGTCACCTTTCAGCCGGACGATGTCATCACCGTATTTACCAAAAAAGAGGCGGAAGGCAGATCCGTGGAGTACATGGACAGTCTCTTCCACTGACGAAAAATACTTTTTTTTAATTTACGAAAAAAACAGGTGTCAGGAAGTAATCCGGAAAGGATTATCCGAGTTCATCCCAGTCGTTTTCATTCCGGCGGCGGATAACAACGATCGCACCGACGATCACAATTACTGCGACAACACCGATGACGATGTACATCGCATACGGGCCTACAGCATCAAGAGGAGACTTCTGTGCTTCTTCCCAGAGGGCGTTTGACGTCTCAAGCGTACTGACCGAACCGTTCAGCGCTTCAAGCGACTGGCTTCGGGTTGTGGCGGATACGGAACTGGTTGATGCATCATATGCGGCTTTTGCAGTGTTGTACAGGTTCTGCGAAGTCTGTTTGGAATTGGACAGAAGAATTACCCTGTTGTCATTCCAGCCCTTTGCATTCAGGTTTGCAATATTCTGCTCAATTGCATCAAGGTTGCTCTTGGTCTTCACCAGAGCGGCATTAACCATCTCTTTTTCCGCTTCTACCAGAGCGGCACTTGCCGAGATAATTTCCTTGGAAGCAGTGGCAATATCAGTCTTGTGATTGTCAGCTGCATTCAGATCATTTCGTGCAACTTCCAGTTTGGAAATTGCCGCGGAGACATCCGCCCCCTGCTTGGAAAGCTCGGTGATCTGGGCATCCAGTTCATTGATTGCTTTACCGACTTCCTCGATCTGTTTCGGCACATCATCCGGATTATAGACCATCTGCTTCTTCGACGAGTAGGTGGAAATAACACTCTCGGAACTGCTGACCTCTTCAACCGTTATGACCGTAATCTCTGATCCGGCTTTGGCATCTGGGACTTTTCCATCCAGATAGATGGTCAGAACAGTATCCTGCGGCAGTTTTGTCAGCGGATATCCGTCAATGTATCTCTTTCCTGCGGGGAACTCCGTAATCGGGGTACCATCAGTTGTTGCAAGAGATCCTGTCCAGACCGCAGAGGTCAGATCCGTGTACATATTGATGCGGTAAACAGTACTGTCCTGCAGAATTTTGATGGTCATCGTTGCCGAGACAGTATCTCCAGGCATCAGATTTCCTGAAGGATTGATATTTGCTTCAGAGTTGCTGTTCCAGGCACTTGCAGTGCCGACAAATGCTGCACAAAGCAGAAGAGCAATCAAAAAATATGTGATTTTCTTCATATTATACCTCATTCAAAGAGCGGATCGACTCCGTCCTCAAACATTGCAGTATGCGACCGCTCGCGGGAACGGACGACCTCTTCCTTTGCCTCCTTTGCAAGCTCCATCAGCTCACGGATACGCGGGGCATCACCGATCGTTGCAAGCAGAACAACTGCCGCAACATATCCGCTGTCCACCGGATAGTCACCACCACGGACCTCAACACCCGCGATGTTCTCTTCAACCCAGCTCTTGGACTTCTCCACACCTTTCCGGTCAAGCTCGCTCGGCGGACCTGCAACCAGTACAAGAGCACGTTCAGCGGTTGAGTAATCACAGGGAAGCGTCAGGCGGCCAAGCATGGCCCGACGAACCAGACCAATGATCTTTGCGGACTTGTCCTCACCTGAGGCAATGTCCACATGCGGCTCGGCCTTCTTTTCCTTCTTCCCGAGAATACCGGAGAGAAGACCACCATTGTTGTCCTTCTTCGAAGACGACTTGCCGCCGTTCTTTGCCATCGGGATAGCCTCGCTGATGGCGTAACCGACCGAGGAAATTCCTCCGCCGCGAAGTGTGTTGATGATTTCACTGGAATCAACAACCATCTCACCAACACCGTACTTGCTGACCTCTCCTGCACGGAACAGGACACCAAACCGGCGGACAATCTCCTCATTCAGGCGTTCGTATGCGCTCTTCACACTCTCGCCGTCATTCTTCCATGCGCTGTTGTCGAACACGATAACGTTGTCCGCCTCATTGACCAGCGTTGAAAGACTGCGTGCCGCATTTAAGGAATAGAGACGTCCCTCTTCCGGAGCCGGAATAACACCGACCGCATACACCGGCTCGCGGTAAATACGCTTTAAATGACGACAAAGAACCGGAGAACCGCCGGAACCTGTTCCTCCGCCAAGACCTGCACACACAACGAATGCATCGATGTCATGCGTCCCGCGGCGATCAATTGCACTAATAATAGTGTCAATCTCATCTGCTGCTACTTTTGCACCGGTCACGTTGTCGGTACCGACACCGTGACCTTTAACCATTGTCTGACCGATCAGGAGACGATCTTCCATGGGAATATTCTTAATTCCCATCAGATCGGTTCGGGCCGTATTGATAACAATACCGCGGAAACTCGTAGATCCTAACTTTCTGTCCTGTGCAAGGAACATATCCACGAGCTTTCCTCCTGCCTGTCCGAATCCTATAAAAAATACCCGCATTTACACTGACACCTTTTTGTTGAGTGTATGTATGTCATTTCTTGGATATATATGACTGCATTAGTTATACGGCTACGTTGGTCAAAAACTTTCTTATGAATCAGGTGTACTAAATAGTATAATGAAGATCGGTATTCTCGGTGCAGGCCTGACGGGACTTGCTGCTGCACACCGTCTGGCAAAAGCAGGCGAGGTCGTTGTATTTGAGAAGAATGCAGTTGCCGGAGGATGTTTATCCTCCGAAACGTACGGAACCTATACGCTGGAAACCCTGTATCATCACTGCTTCTCCGGGGATACCGGACTCTTTTCCCTTCTGGAAGACCTCGGCCTCAAAGAGGATCTGATCTGGCTGAAAGGATCGACCGGCTACTACATGAACGGAAAACTGCATCCGCTTACCACACCGATGGAGATTCTCCGCTATCCCTGCCTCAGTTTTTTGCAGAAGGCACGGCTCGGCATGTTCGTCCTCAGTTCCCGCAGAACAGATATGGCGGCGCTTGACAACATCACCGCAAAAGAGTATCTCTACGAAAAAGTCGGCAGGGACATCTATAACGCCTTTTTCGCTCCGCTTCTTACCAGTAAGTTCGGCCCGGTAAAGGATGAAGTATCCGCGGCGTGGCTGATGAGCAGAATCGCCATCAGATCCGATCGCGGAGCGGAGGGCGAGCGGCTCGGATACCTGAAAGGCGGCTGGCACCGTCTGATCGACGCCATGGTGCAGCAGCTTGAAGCAGCCGGTGTAACCCTCCGGTTTTCCACACCGGCTGAGATTCTCCGGCTCTCGGACGGAAAATGGAATATTAACGGAGAAGAGTTTGACGCGGTGGTGTCCACCCTTCCGCCGCAGGTGACGAAGTCACTGATGGATGAGACAACCGCAGAACAGTTCTCCCTGCCGGAACTCTCCTATCAGGGAGCAGCCTGCATGACGCTGGGACTTTCCCACGACCCGGCGGCAGGCATTTACTGGACCAACATGGGCGATCCCGCACCCTACGGGGCGGTGGTCGTTCACACGAACTTTGTCCCGTACGACTGGTACGGCGAACATGTGGTGTATCTTGCCTCGTACTTCAAGGACGAACCGGCAGCAGATCTCAAAGAGAGAATGATCGATGACTTCTGCAGCCGGTTTGGGATCGGAAAAGAGATAATTCATCACGCTGACCTGTACATCGACAAATTCGCGGGTCCCGTATATGTAACCGGCTACCGGAACACTCTCCCCAATACCGATGCCGGACACAATCTGTTCATCGCCGGCATGTACTCGGAAGAGAACTATCCGGAACGAAGCATGGAAGGCTCAATTCGTGCAGGACACCGCGCAGCTGCCCTGCTTGAGGAGAAAATTTCGTGAATCCCGTACAAATTACTGTAGTGCTGCCGGTCTATAATGATGTGGAAGCACTGAAATCTGCAATCCCGAAATCCCTTGAGGCTTTGACAGAGTTCGGCAGAAGTTTTGAACTGATCGTTGCCGAGGACGGAAGCACCGACGGCAGTCGTGAACTGGTGGAGGAGTGGGAACAGAAAGACCCGCGGGTACGGCTGCTGCACAGCGACGAGCGGCAGGGACGGGGACGGGCGCTGAACCGTGCACTTGCAGAGTCGCACGGCGAAATATTCTGCTATTATGATGTGGATCTTGCAACCGACATCAAACACCTGCCCGAACTGCTGACGAGAGTTGAAAACGGGGCGGCGGTTGCAACAGGATCGCGGCTGATGCCGGAGAGCAGGATTATCCGGAGCGGTGACCGGGAGTTTGCAAGCCGCGGCTACAATACGCTTGTGAGACTGTTCCTTGGCAGTAAACTCCGGGATCACCAGTGCGGATTCAAAGCGTACCGGGCCGGGGTACTGCAGGAACTTGTCCCGAAGATTCATGCACCGCACTGGTTCTGGGACACAGAATCAGTAGTGCTTGCACAACGTGCAGGACTCCGGGTGGAGGAATTTCCGGTTGTCTGGACTCAGGGTCCAGGAACAACCGTCCGGTTCAAGGATGTGTACGGGATGGGAATGGATATTCTGAGAATGTGGTGGCGGCTGCATGTGGAAAAAAATTAGTGCTGTTCTGATTCCAAGCATCATTGCTGCCGCCCTGATTGTGTTCATGCTCATGCGCGTCTGGGATGATCTGCTGGTTGCGGTTCAGCATCTGGTTCCTGCCTACCTCATCGCAGCGGTTCTGATCTGTCTTGCCGCGTGGTATCTGCGCGGGTGGCGGTACCAGTACATTATCGAAAGACTTGGAACCAGAATTGGCCTCAACTTTTCCACGGCCTGTATCTACGTTTCGCAGACGGCAAACCTCATCATTCCAGCGCGTCTCGGTGACTTTGTCCGCCTGTTTATTCTGAAGCATGAAAAGGGAACACCCTACACGAACGGGTTCACCTCGATTGTTGCAGAGCGCGTGTATGATGTCATCATCATCGCGGTTCTCGGACTGTTCGCACTGCCGGTGCTGATCAGCCTTGTTCCCGCATGGTTCATCTGGATGATCGTCTTTGTTCTGGGAGCGGGGGCAGTCTTTTTCCTGTTCCTTTTTCTCTCCCGCAGACTGCATGCAGAAAATAAAATATTCAAAAAAATTCTGGAGGTCCTCGATCAGCTCCGGCAGGTCTCCTCAACACCGGGATCGCTTGCGGCGCTGTCGGTCTCCTCTGCGGTCATCTGGATGCTGGACGTAACCATCTGTTACCTTGTCTCGCTGATGTTCGGGGTTACAATTCCGTTTATGCTGGTGCTGCTTGCAATTGTGATCGGTAACCTCGTCAAAGCTGTCCCGATTACACCCGGAGGAATCGGGACGTACGAGCTGGCGCTCGTGATCACGTTTGAGATCGGCGGCGTGCCTGCGGCGACGGCAACCCTGATTGCGGTGGTGGATCATCTGATCAAGAACCTTGTTACGCTTGCAGGGGGCGTGGTATCCCTCTACTACTTCGGTGACTGGGCGGTGTCACTGCTGAAACGGCTGTTCCATGAAGATGCAAAAAAACTGAAGGAGGAGCATGGTTCCCCCTGAAACACAGATACTGACGATCATTCTCTGGCTGATAATCATGAAGTTCTGCCAGATGACCGTCTATCCGTATCTGAAACCGGCTGTCGGCAACCTTTCGTATGGTCTTGCCTATCCGTTTTCCATTCTGCTGCTGACCTTTGTCACCTGGTATCTCGGGGTTGCCGGTCTTCCGGTACAGCTGGCTCTGCTGCTCTTCGCGGCAGCAGGCGGGTATGCCGTCCTCTCAAAGCGGTATGACAGAACGGAGATCCGGCAGAACCTGAAATGGGATCTGGTGTTCCTCGGTGCATTTTTCCTGATGCTCATCTCGCGGTTTCTGACACCGGGGATTATCCCGAGCGGCGAGAAGTTCATGGACGCGGCGTTCCTCGGAAGCATTATGCTGGACCCGGCGGTTACCCCGCTGGACCCCTGGTATGCGGGTGGCGAGCTGTCCATCTATTATTATCTCGGTCACTGGATGTGCGGGATGCTCGGCATTTTTGCCGGTGGTGCTCCCACGGTTGTGTTTAATCTGATGCTGCCGACCGTGTTTGCACTAGCAGCTGTTTCGGCGTATGCAATCGGAGTTCTTCTTCTGAAGCGGCATCAGTGGATTCCGATGCTGGTTCTGATCCTCCCCAATGCCGCTCTTCTCTGGCACACGATTGCGGGCGGCGGAACACTTGGCATCTGGTGGGCCTCAACACGGGTAATCGAGAATACGATCAATGAGTACCCGCTGTTCTCATTCCTCTGGGGAGATCCCCATGCACACGTACTCGGCTGCTTTAATCAGCTGTTCTTCCTGTGTCTGCTTGCGGTAATGCTGGTCAGATGGAAGGTGCTACCGACGGGAGGAAAGTATCTGCTGGCAGTGATTCTTGCGCTGTCGCTTGGAACGATGCCTGCGATGAACTCGTGGGATGTGATGGTGTATGCCGGCGTGTATCTTGTCCTTGCTGCTGTTCTCTGGCTGATGCACGGACACAGCCTCCGCGATGCAGTGCCGCTTGTACTGGTGCCGGTTCTTTCGCTTGCATCCTATGCACCGTTCCTGTACACGATGCTGTCCGGCGGCGGGTCCAGTGTCCAGGGATTTTTCCTGGTGACCACCCCCTCACCGATCAACGAGTTCCTCGGCGTGTATCTGTTCTTTATCGCGGTGTTTGTAGCCTTCGGATTCTCTGTTCTGAAAAAATATCCGTGGCTGATTGCGGTGCCGGTGATATTTGCCGTTGCCGGGTACGCAAGTGCAGGGGTTGCGCTGTTCTGCATTCTTCTGCTGGCCGGAAAACGCAGTGCGGCACCGGACGTGCTGTTCGGGATTCTCGGCATGGTGATTGTGTTCCTGATGGAGTTCATCTATCTGAAGGATTACATGGGCGATGTGAACTACCGGATGAACACGGTGTTCAAGTTCGGGTTCTGTGCCTGGTTTATGCTGGGAACTTCGGTACTTCTGATGATTGGCCGGTATGCGGAGAACCGGTTTGCAGAGATTCCCAAAGGCCGGGCTGTTGCAGTTGCCGCGGTTATTTTTGTGGTGCTTGCAGCACTGATCGGGTGCTGCGGGATTCAGCTCGGATATCCGGGAGGAACACTGGACGGATCGGCCTGGCTGGAGAGCCACCATCCGGCGGATGCGGCAGGCATTGCATTTCTGACCGGCGCTGCCTCACCCGGTGATGTCGTGGTGGAAGCGGCGGACGGCTCGTATGCGTACAACGGTCGTGTGTCGGCGATGACCGGACTCCCGACGATCGTCGGCTGGGTCGGACACGAGGCGGGATGGCGGAGCGGAGTGGGGGATGCGGGAACGCGGTGGAGTGATGTCCGGAGCATCTATGAGGATTCGTCCCGGACTGTTTCCCTGATGGACAAATACGGCGCGAAGTATCTGTTCGTAGGTGAGGTGGAACGGGAGTTGTACACCGTGAACCTGCCGGAGAATGGTCTGACCAGGATCTTTGCGGCGGACGGCGTGAGTATTTATCAGCGCAGCAACTAACGTGTTAGACAGAATGGATCATCCTGTACTTACCGTGGTAATCCCGGTCTATAATGACGCGGCGGCTCTCCGGGCTGCGGTGCCCGCATCGGTGGAAGTACTGGAAGGTCTCGGGCTGCCCTTTGAACTGATCCTCTGTGAGGATGCAAGTACCGACGGCAGCCGGGAAACAGCAGCAGCGTTCGCCGCATCCGACGACCGGATCCGGGTCAACCACAGCGATGTACGGCGGGGAAAGGGCGGTGCCCTTTCCGATGCGCTCGCGGCATCGCATGGGGATATCTTCTGTTTTTACGATGTGGATCTCTCGACGGATCTTGCAAACCTGCCAACACTTCTTGAAAAAATTCAGGCAGGAGCGGACATTGTTGTCGGGTCCCGGTTCCTTGCGCAAAGTACAGTGCTGCGCTCTGGCGACCGCGAAGCAACCAGTGTCGGGTTCAACCGGCTGGTGCGGATGCTTCTTGGAAGCAGTATCCGCGATCACCAGTGCGGATTCAAAGCGTTTCGCCGTGAACGGCTGGTGAAACTGATGCCGTACGTGCAGGCGCGCGGATGGACCTGGGATACCGAGGTGCTCGCACTTGCGCAAAGATGCGGGCTTACAATTGAGGAGATTCCGATCACCTGGACACAGGGCGAAAAAACGAACGTGCGAACCCGCGACATCTTTTCGATGGGCTGGTCGGTGCTGCAGCTTGCCTGGCGGATACGCATTGCGGGCCGGTACCCGAAGGACATCTGATGCCGTATCCGGAGAAGATGTCCAAACCTTTATGCCAGACTCTCACCCATATATAGAGTTACGCCAGCAACGGTCTGTTACCTTACCAGTAGAGCCGCTGATGAGCGATGACGGATGGTCTTTGAACCGTCCCGAGTGAAGTGAGTCATTATGGCAAAGATTTACCAGATGTTTGAAGTCCCTGAAGAACTTCAGAACAAAGCACTTGAAGCTCTTGAGCTTGCACGTGACACCGGAAAGATTAAGAAAGGCGCAAACGAGGCAACCAAGGCCGTTGAGCGCGGAACCGCAGCTCTCGTCCTGATTGGTGCTGATGTTGCACCCGAAGAGATCGTTATGCACATTCCGGGACTCGCAGACGAAAAAGAGATTCCGTTCGTTTTTATTAACAAGCAGGCAGACATCGGTGCTGCATGCGGCCTTGACGTCGGCTGCACTGCTGTTGCAATTGTTAAAGTCGGCAAAGGCAAGGAGATCGTTGAGGACCTTGCAGGCCAGATTAAGGCACTCAGAGGATAAATACCATGCCTGATGATGCAACGCCAGCAGAAGTCATTGAGGTTATCGGCCTTACGGGTATGCACGGAGAGGCATCCCAGATTAAATGCCGTGTCCTTGACGGCCCGAACAAGGGGCGGATTATCACCCGGAATACCTTCGGTCCGATCCGTGAGGGTGACATCCTGATGCTCCTTGAAACAGAACGTGAAGCAAAGAAGCTCTCAAGACGGTGAGTAAGAAATGGTTGATATCTATACCTGCAGCTACTGCGGCAAACAGCTTGAGCCGGGAACCGGCAAACTGTTCGTCAGAAAGGACGGCGCAGTCTTCTACTTCTGCTCCTCCAAGTGTCAGAGCAACTACAAACTCGGTCGTATCCCGCGCCGCGTTGCCTGGACGGCAGCCGGACGCAAGGCACGCGGCAAGGAGTAAATCCAATGGAACGCACCTTTGTGATGATCAAGCCGGACGGCGTTCAGCGTGGTCTGGTCGGTGAGATCCTTTCCCGTTTCGAGAAGAAGGGATTCAAGATCGTCGCCGCAAAGTTTGGCGTGCTTCCGGAAGCAGTTGTAGACAAGCACTACGAGGAACACCTCGCAAAGCCGTTTTACCCGGGAATGAAGGCATACATCACCTCCGGACCCGTGCTCCGCTTTGTCCTTGAGGGCGACAACGTTATTGCAACGGTCCGCAAGATGAACGGGGCAACCAACCCGGCAGAGGCAGCACCCGGCACCGTCCGCGGTGACTATGCTCTCTCAATCGGGAAGAATGTGATTCACGCATCCGATGCACCCGAAAGTGCAGCACGCGAGATTACCATTCACTTTACCGATGCAGAGATCGTTTCGTACGAGAAGATCGACGAGACGCAGCTCTACGAGTAAAGCAGCCGGATTGTATCCGGAATTATTCTTTTTTTACTCAAGTCTTCTTTCATTGCCTCTGAAAAATCTCCCCTCTACTTGGCATCCTCTTTGGGTATGGGCGAATGAGAAATGAACAGAGAGCCGGACTGTATAACCCCTGTAAAAAAAGTTCCGGGGAATTACTTCCTCAGATAATCGTATGCCGACAGCAGCGCCTTTACGCCTTCGCCAACGGAGGATGCGATCTGCTTTGCGGCAACCGACGTAGAATCCCCCGCAGCAAAAAACCCGGGAACATCAGTCTTACAGTCAATATCCACAAGGATCTCCTTCTCCGCATTCATCGGGACAAAACCCTCAAACATTGCCGTATTCGGATCAAGACCAACACCGAGGAATACCCCGTCCACCTTCAGCTTCTTCTCAGGAGAAGACTTCAGAATACTACTGAGGAATCCTTTCTTCTGCTCCGGTTCTGCATCAACCGGCATCATCTTGACATACTCAAGCATCGTACCGCCGCCGAACTCGGTAATGGTGAATCCGGTATGGAACGTAACGTTCTGCATCTCCGTCAGCCGTCCGATGAGAACCGCATCCGCATCCAGCGGGGTTGCAGAGATCACATGCACCTGTGCCGCAATCCCTGCCATCTCAATTGCCATATCCATCGCCGTATTACCGCCGCCGAGAACTGCAACCGTCTTCCCCTTGTACATCGGGCCGTCACAGGTCGTACAGACGGCAATGCCTTTGCCCAGATACTCTGCCTCTCCCGGTGCCCCGGAAAGGCGCGGGGACCTGCCGGTTGCAGCAATAACCGCCTTTGCGGTGTACTCCTTCTCAGAAAGTGTCGTGATACTGAATCTGTCGTCCTTGACAACAATTGCCATCCCAACATCCTCAGCAATCACCGCCCCCGCATCACGGGCATGCTGGGCAAACTTCTGCATCAGATCATCACCCGGAATATCGGGGAATCCCGGATAATTCTCAACCGAACTGCTCTTGGTGGCCATACCGCCCACCGCCCCCCCGATAACGAGGGTTTCCAGGCCCTTGCGGCCGGCATACATTGCGGCCGACAGTCCGGCAGCACCGGAACCGATAATGATCAACTCGTGATCCTTGGGAATATCCTTCGTCTCGTCCGCAGGTGAGGGAGCATCCAGCAGCATCGCAACCTTCATCAGATCATCACCGATGACAATCTGACCGTCGATGATCGTTACCGGAACACCACGCTGGCCGGTCAGCTCGATCATTTTGTTTGCCGCTGCCTCATCCTCGCCCACATCATAATTGGTGTAGGAGACATGCTGCTTGTCCAGGAATCCTTTGAGATTCCGGCAGTGCGGACACCCAGTCAGAGAGTACACAATCACTTCATGAGACATAGATAGATCGTTTGATCGCTGATGATTAATAACCTCAGGTAGAGGGAAAAAAGAAAGGGTCAGTATTTTTTAATGCGGATCTCTTCAGTCTTCGGGGCTTCCTCCTCCTCCAGCGGAGTAAGATTCTCCACCAATTTCACCCCGATTGCATGTACCATCACATCACCAAAGATGGTAAACCGGCGAACCACCATACCCACGACCTCAACATTATCACCAACCGAAACATCCACCTCGAGCGGCACGGATTTTTTTGCAACAATTGCAGCAGACCCGTCAAAGATGGTGAGTGTCGGACGGCAGAGCCAGGTACCTTTGACGGCCTGCACAACACCTTCGACACGGACGGGCTTTCCCAGCATAGCAAGAGTGATCTGTTTTATACGGACGCGTTTGGACTGCTCTTCATACTCGGGCAGGAGCCGGACATACTGGGACCCGACACTGTAACTGTTGAAGACCGGGATGATCAGCAAAACCAGAGATAAAGGGATTCCCCAGATAAGAAAGGCTGTTTCCTTGGTATTCACATAAGAGAACACAAACAGTCCGATAAAGAACGCCACAACAATCAGATGCAATGGCGACAAGCCAATGGTCACACCACGTACTTTCATACTATTTCCTCACACAGAATTCCGGATAGCCGGTTGAATACTGTAAATGCAATTCATAAACATAAATACTTGTATAGTCTGAAACAGGACAAAAACGGAAAATAAAAAGAGGTGGATTGAAACGAAAGAAACTCTTTCATTTCAATTTTTTTTCACCAGGATTATTTGGCTTCACACAGTGCGCAGATCTCACTCTTATAGCAGTAGTAGTAGATAATTGCCATGAAGATGACTGCACCAACAATGTTACCAAGCGTGGACCAGATAATGTTATTCGTCCACATGGTACCCCAGTTCAGGAGATTCGTATCTGCCGTTCCTGCAACCATGTTGGTCAGGATACCTGCCGGGATGAAGTACATGTTTGCAACACAGTGTTCAAATCCGGTGGCAACGAAAGCCATGATCGGGAACCAGATTGCAACAATCTTGGAGATAACTTCATCTGCTGCAAGACCAAGGAACAGAGCCAGACAAACCAGCCAGTTACAAAGAATACCTTTCAGGAACACGGACCAGATACCGCCGATACCTGCATAGGAAACTTTTGCGGTCGCAATACCAATTGCACGGGTACCGAATGCAGTAACAACTGCAGTACCGGTTGCATAGGAAACGAACGGACCGTTTGCCATGACGTAGGCCATAAAGAGCGATCCAACCAGGTTACCGATATACACAACGACCCACAGATATATGAGGCCCTTAAGACCGGTATGACCCTGAAGGATTGCCATAGGGGCAAACATTGCATCACCGGTGAACAGCTCTGCACCGGTGAGAACCACGAGAATTAAACCAATCGGGAACAGTGCTCCCAGAATGAACTGGGCAATACCTGCACCAAGGAAATCTGCAACACCGGTCGAACCAACCGTTGCAAGCGCCGCACCCATTGCGATGTAGGCACCCGCGAGGAAGGCACGGACAAACATGTTGCCTGCCGGCAGACTGCATTTGGATTTGCCTGCCGTTCCAACTTTGACGCAAACCTGCGCCGGGCTGAATGTTACCATGAATACACACCTCACATCCCTCCCGCCAGCGGCGGGTAGAGTTGTGTTACTTGGAAATTGGAGGGAGGCATATTTATAACCCGACTATTGAATCCGGTGATTTCCCCTTGATATTAGGCTTCTCTTTCCGGCAAGTTAGATATATTCAATTAACAACACAAATTAGTAAAAACATATATAGGATTCCGAGTGACTCCAAATACTGCGCGGTATGTGAGGAAACACGAATCCGGGACACGCAACGATTATTTCCTGCCGGAACAGGGAAATACAGAGGAAAAACGAATACAGGGAAGAAAGTATTTGTAATGAAAAAGGAGATTTTTTGGGTATTTCGCAATTTTACTGCCGTATGTCAGACACACGCGATTACATTGATTCCAGTGCTTCAATACCCAGTACGTCAAGTGCTGCGGCAAGCGTGTTCCGGCTTGCATCAACCAGCGTGAGCCGGGCGTCACGGACACCGCCTTCGGCCTTCAGAACCGGCGCAAACCGGTAGAAGGAGTTGAAGAGATCCGCAAGGTCACGGACATACGTTGCAAGAAGATGGGGGCGCAGCTCTACCACGACCTTTTCGATCACATACGGGAACTGTGCAATGTGTTTTGCCAGCGCAATTTCGTAGGGATCAGAGAAGCTGTAGTTCTCGGTAAAGCCGCCATCAGCTTTTGCCCTCTCCAGAATGGAACAGGCACGGGCATGCGCATACTGGATATAGGGTGCGCTCTGCCGCTCAAAGTCAAGGGCTTCCTTCCAGTCAAAGACCGTTGATTTCTCAGCAGAGACTTTGACGATGTCATACCGCACTGCACCGACCGCAACCGCGGATGCAATCCGCTCGCGTTCGGCCTCGCCAAGCTCCGGGCGGCGGACACTGACCTCTTCTAAGGCACGCTTCTTGGTCTCGGCCAGCAGCTCGTCTGCGGTGATGAAGACACCGCCGCGGGTAGTCATCGAACCTTCCGGCAGAGAAACAAACTCGAAGTGTACAATCTCCGGCGGGCGCTCGCCGATCATGGAAAGCGTCGTCTGGAGTTGTGCACCGATCAGTTTGTGATCGGCACCAAGGACATCGATGCTCCGGTCACACTGACTGTTCTTCCATAAATGGAAGGCAAGATCGCGTGCCGCATAGACCGAGGTGCCGTTACTCCTGCGCAGAACGTAACGGTTGCCAAAACCCTTGTCCGAGAGATCAAGATACATCATCTGCCCGTCATGCTGTGCTTCGGGAAGTGCCTCGACTCGTGCAAGAACCTTCTGCATGTCACCGTTCCAAAGGAACGTGGTCTCGCGGACGAACCGGTCGTGATGAACGTTCATCGCTGCAAGAGTTTCTTTGATGCCCTCGGCACAGATGTCCACAGAGTCATGGAAAAGCCGGACCGTCTCCGGATCGCCCGCCTCGATCTTTTCCATCATCTCGTCAAACTCAGGTTCGATCTCTGGTTGTTCCCTGGCGATTTTATTTGCCTCAACATAGTGGCGCACAATAAACTCGTCACCCTTTTCGTTCGGCAGACGGTCGTAGTGGAGATGTTTCACTCCCCAGGCAACGATTGCGATCTGGCGCCCCATATCGTTCAGATAGTACTGCGCATCAACCGGGTATCCGGCTTTCCGGAATACCCGGACCAGCGTGTCGCCGATGACGGTATTTCTGATGTGACCGACATGCAGCGGCCCGTTCGGGTTGGCGCTGGTGTGTTCAAGGATGACCCGTTCGGTTCGCGCAGGAAGCTGACCGTAATCCGGGTGCCGGGCGGCGCGGACAGAGTCCGCAACGTACTCCCCGCTGAAGACGAAGTTGATGTAAGGACCAACCGCCGAGACCGTCAGCCCCTGCGAATCCGGATGGGCGGCTATCTTCGCAACAATGTCTGCTGCAATCGCCGCCGGATTTTTCCGTTCCTTTTTCGCCAGTGCAAAGGCAACCGTTGATGCAATATCCGCGTGATCGCCGCCGTCTGTGAGCAGTACGTCATCTTCTCCCGTGATTTCACGGAGAAGATGTTCTACTTTGTGAATATACTCCCGATACATGGTAATTACATCCCCGTCGGATACCGCAGAACAGCGGCAATCCCGCCAAACGCACTGAAAAGCATGGATCCTTCCTCGAAATCATCGGAGATGATCTCAACGCGGGTATTGGACATATCCGCAAGGTTGGTCAGCTCCTCAATGATATCCGTTTCATCCGTAAGATAGAGCGGAGACTGGCATTGCGGGCAGTGACCAAAGGGCAGATCCTTAAACTTCTTTCCTGCCTCGACCTGCATGGTCTTTACCTCCTGATAGCCGCAGTTGCCGCATGCAATGGTCAGCCGGGCCTTTCGCAGCTTTTCCGAGAGAAGAAGCGTGTCAACAGCCCCTGCTTCAAGATTGGCACGGACGCTCTCCTCTCCATATGCAGCGCATCCGTTCTCCTTGATCAGTTCCTTGAAGAACCGGGTCATCTCCTTCTTTTCGTCCATGATGCCAACGCCGCGAAGGGCATCCTGAGCATTGTCCACCAGTTCACGGAGACCGAACTCGTTGGTGTAAGAGGCATCAAAGAGACCAATAATCCGTTTCTTCACTTCGTGATGGAGGAAGTCTCCTTCGGCGAACTCCTCTTTGGTCGGCATCGGGCCGCCAATTAACAGACCCTTGAACTTTTCAAAGAAGTTCGGCTCGGCCAGGAACGCCTCGGAAGCACGTTCACCGACTTTTTTGTAGAACTCATGAATCGCAATCAGCCGGAGACGCTCGAAACGGATACTTGACTGACCGCCTTTCCGCTGTTTTCCGGGAACCGTGGAGTTGGTTCCGTTGATCGGCTCAATGTGCGTTCCGCGCAGGAAGCCCCAGTAGGCTTCGCGGCGGTCAATGACCAGCAGACCATAGACGAACTTATCGTCAAGCATTGCTTTGAGCGGCTCAAGTTCAAAGCTGGAACTGCACCGGTAACTGTAGGTGCGGATGGTTTCCGGCGGTTCAACGATGATGGACTCAAGATCGGTTTTGTCTCCGCCGACGTTGATTGCCCCGCAGAAAACAGCCATACCGTTTTCCGGAGCCGTCTTGTAGTATTTGAGCCGTGCAAGAATGGAGGAGATCGCACTCTGCACATTCGTCCGCGTCTGTTTGCTCTTGATGTTGGCACACTGCCCGTACTCGTCGCGCAGCTGGGCGGTTACATCGTAGATCTGTTTGTCCGGCGGAATATACAGGGAGATTAACTCGGTACCGGACCCTTCCTTTTCTTCCAGCTTTTCCAACGCCTTTTTGAACTCATACCGCTTTCGCGCTTCATCCTTTTCAATTTGTGCCTGGGGTATTTCCTCTGCCATTGTATATGCAAATCCTCAAAATCTTATTCGTGTATAGAATGTGGTGTACCATTGGTCGGACAACCTGATTAATGATGAGGTAGCTGTCACCGGTACAAAAAGGAACACTCAAATTTGTATCATGCGTAAGATGTAAGTTATGAACAAGAGTATTGGGTTAATACTTGGCATTGCAGCATTTCTTGCCTTGTTGTTAATCCCGATAGATCCTGAGGTCCTTCCGACCGCAGCCCGGTATGCTGCGGCCGTTACGGTGCTGATGGCTATTTTCTGGATCACCCAGCCCATCCCCATTGAAGCGACCGCCCTTATCCCGATTGTTGCGTTTCCGCTTCTTGGGATTCTGAGTCCCGCAGAGGCGTGTGCGCCGTACGCGGACAAGGTTATATTCCTCTTCCTCGGCGGTTTTATCATTGCAATGTCGATGCAGCGCTGGGGTCTTCATAAACGGATTGCGCTGAAAATCATTGAGTTTACGGGAACAAGCCCGCGGCGCCTCATTCTCGGGTTTATGATTGCAACGGCGTTTCTGTCCATGTGGATGTCGAATACGGCAACCGCAATGATGATGGTGCCGATTGCAATTGCCATCATTGCGACGGTGCTGCCGACGAAGGTCTACAAGGACATGACGCAGGAACATAAGGCGTTTGCCGGGTGTATTGTTCTTGCGGTGGCGTATGCGGCAAGTATCGGCGGAATTGCAACACTTATCGGGACACCGGCAAACGGAATTCTTGTCGCCCAGATGCAGACGATCTTCCCGGACGCACCGGCGGTTGATTTTTTCACGTGGCTGAAGTTCGGTATTCCGCTGCTGCTGATCTTTATTCCGCTTACGTGGGCATGGCTGACCCGGGTTGCATACCGGAAAATGCCGAAGACACTTGACCATGCAAAAGAGGCACTCAAAAGCGAGGTCGCAGCGCTCGGCCCTATGTCGCGCGGAGAGAAGAATACGCTTGCAGTGTTTCTGCTGACGGCATTTCTGTGGGTTTTTGAGAAGAACAAGGACTTCGGAACGTTCACTCTGCCGGGTCTTGAGATGATCTTCCCGGGTATTGATGACTGTACGGTTGCAATTTTTGGCGCCCTTCTGCTGTTTCTGCTGCCGGTCAACTGGAGAAAACAGGAGTTTACGATGAACTGGCAGTGGGCCGTGCGGATCCCGTGGGGAATTCTGCTTCTGTTCGGCGGAGGTATGTGTCTGTCCGCCGCGTTCATCAAGAGCGGTCTGGCACAGTCGATTGTGGATTACTTCACCGTGCTGAACGGAGTGCCGGTCATTCTGCTCATAATTATTATCGCGCTGGTGGTCTGTTTCCTGACGGAGGTTACCTCAAACACCGCAATTGCATCGGTCATGATGCCGATTCTTGCGGTGACGGGGTTATCCCTCGGAATTAATCCGTGGATTCTGATGATGACCGCTGCGGTCTGTTCGAGTTTTGCGTTTATGCTGCCGGTTGCAACGCCGCCGAATGCCATTGCCTACAGTACGGAGTATGTCGAGATGAAGGACATGGTGAAAGCCGGATGGGCGCTGAACCTGCTGGGCGTTGCGGTGTTTACGATTCTGCTGTACACCGTGGTAATGTGGGCGTTCGGATTTACCATGGATCTGCCGGAATGGGCGTTCACGACCACAATCAAATAATATTCTTTTTTCCATAAGGTTGTTAATGTATAGTGTCCTATACATCTTGCATGAAATATCTTGCAGCAGTTCTTGCTGTTTTTGTGCTGGGCGGTCTGGTATTTGCCGCAGGCTGTATCGACACAACACCGCCCGGGCCGGTACAGGCAGGTGACAACGTCACCGTTGCGTTTACCATGTACATCGGCGACACCGTAATGGTAACGTCGAATGAAACGAAATACGACGAAATTCTCAAGAGCGGAAACATGCCGGTCCCGCTCATTCTGACCGAAGACCCGGTTATTACAGCAGGAGCCGTCACGGACAACGATGATCTCACCATTCCTGCCAAAACCCACAAGAACCCGTACTGGTTCCTGAAAGGAGAATACAATGTGATCGCCGGAAATATTATCGGTCTTACAAAAGGCGATACGATCCGTATTCCCATCTATGCCGCGGGAACCGAGAAGACCGGATTCTGGACGAATGAACAGTGTGAAGAGCAGGGTCTGGACAAACGTCTGGTAAAAGCAGGTGACCGGCTTACCTATACGCGGACGATCGGCGATGCCGCCAGTACCGGAAACGGCGAGTACGATCAGAGTACACTCACAAACCAGCAGACGATGATTCATGAGATGCTGATTGTTGCCGTGACCGACGAGGGTCTGACGTATCAGGAACTCTACGACACCGTGGAAATTACCATTCTGTAGATCGCATCTGTTTGCGCGGCAGGAGACAGCCTTGCCGCAACAGATCTCTTTTCGTACCGGATCCTAATATCCATAAAATCTTTGTGGAGACAGGGATGAGGATTTCAGACACAGACCCGTGAGATTTACGCGGGGAATTCCTGCGGGAAACTCCAAAAATCCGTCCGGCGCTCACGCATATCTGATTCCCGGGAGAGACATCTTTAAGAAACTCCAGAGGTAACTACCTTAACGTAACACGTGTGGTGTCACGAGTGTGGCGGACATGGGAGTATTCCTGTAAATTTCCTCCCCGTACAAAATAGGAGTGTGGTCTATGGGCTTAGAACAAATAAGCGAGTTTCTCGTCAACAATCTCGTTCTGCTGATTGTGGTGATCTACATGGCGATGATGATCGCCATCGGATACTTCGTCCAGCGAAAGGGTGCAGATAAAAGCGCAGAAAATTATCTGATCGCAAACAAAGGCGTCGGCCCTCTCATGGTCGGCGGCACCGTTTTCTCTACCAACTGGTGCGGCGGAGTACTGCTGGGCGCTGCCGGAACAGCATATACCGGATACGTGGTCTCCACAATTGCCGACCCGTGGGCCACATGCCTGACACTGGTCCTGATGGCAGCCTTCTTCTGTGTGATACTGCGCAAACTCAAAATTGCGTCTCTTTCGGAGATGTACCGGCTCCGGTTCGGAAAACGGGGGGCGACGGTTGCAACCCTGATGTGCATTCCCTCGATGATCACCTGGACTGCGGCAAACATCGTTGCACTGACAACAATTTTTAAGCTCTTTCTGGATTTTGACCCCCTGATCTGTGCGATCATTGCCGGTCTGATCGTCGTGCTGTACACCTATCTCGGAGGGATGCTCGCAGTCGTCTACACAGATAATATTCAGGCGGTAATGATCATGCTTGGCCTGATCATCCTGATTCCGACCGGCATTGCGTTTGTCGGCGGGTTTGATGCGCTGGCTGCGGCAACGCCGGAGAACTTCTGGAACCTTCTGCCAAACGACGGTGCCGGAGCGGTTGCCTCGGGATTCACCGTAGACCCGCTCGGTATCTTTACGTGGCTTGCCGGTCTCTCCGGAATGGGATTCGGCTATCTCGCATCAGTAGAGCTGACACAGCGGGTGTTGTGTGCCCGCGACACGAAGGCAGCACGTCAGGGTCTGCTTCTTGGATCCGGCATGTATGCGATCGCCGGATTCTTCTCGATGATGATTGCCCTGATTGCAATTGTGATGGTTTCCCAGGGCGCAACCACGCCGTCCGGCATCCCGATGGGCGAACTGCTCGCAGAAGACGGCAACTATGTACTGCTGGTGCTTGCAGAACGGTTGTTTGATCCCAGTGTGATGGGAGTCATCGGGGTTGCGCTGATGGCAATCTTCATTGGGTCGCTGCTTGCGGCGATTATGTCAACGTCGAGCTCCACGATCTTTGCGGCGTCTGCGGCTCTTTCGACGCTGATGCTGCATGGTTCGCTGTCGAAGTACGCAACCACATCCTTACAGGTACTGCGGCTGACGCGGATGCTGGTGCTGGTGATAGGCGTCTTCTGTGTGTTCTTCAGCTTCGTCATCGACAGTCTGTACTGGATGATGATCTTCTCGTTTACCATCCTGTTCAACTGCATGTTCTGGGCGCTCGTTGGCGGACTGTTCTGGAAACGGTGCAACGCCTCGGCGGCAATTGCATCGATTCTGGTGGGTTTTGCAGGAGTGATTCTCTGCATTATTGCCCAGTCGATCTACTTCGGCCAGATTGCAATTGAACCGCAGGACAACCTGTGGATTGGGATTCAGACATTTGTCCCGTGGGCACTCGGCGGCATTGCAATGCTAGTAACCGCGCTTCTGACCCAGAAGTCGGACCCTCCGGTTGCATTATGCGACACGGACGGAGAACTGGTGAAATGGGAAGATCTGCCGCTTTCAGCGGATACGGTTGCGGTACGCAGACATATTGAGGAGATAAAAGCACGGGAAGAGGAGTGAAAATCCTGAGAATTTCTAACAACCCTTTTTTTCTTGAAGTTGTTGATGGGGGAGTGGTGAGTGGGTAGAATGGAAAAAGAAAACGCAGATAACGCAGATGCGCCTAACGGCGCAGCTTCGCTCGTCGCATTTTCTTAACGCTGCTCGCCATCTCGCCCGGAGCCGGGCGGGCGGCGTTGCTGTCGCAAACGCAGCTAAAAATGCTCGCGAAGCTCCCACTCACCACTCCCCCACCAACAGCTTCCAGAAAAACTACAAAGTACTTGCGTCACATCACACCGAAAAAGGGAGTTGAGAGAAAATCCCATCCATTTCCCTGATCTCTTTTTTACTATTTGTATCGCGGACACCGCCCGCAAAAAAGAAAAAATTACAGAATTTTTGACGTCACCGTCAAAAATACCGGACCGCGGAGATCGAGTTTCTTCTTATTATCGGTCACATACCGCATCGCATACTCCTCGATCTTCAGATTCACATCACTGGGATGCTTAGACATCTTCACCTGAACGGACGTCCCCTCACCGGCACGTGCCGCCTCCTCAATCCGTGCCACCGCAAGATTTGCCGCGGCATACAGGAACGAAATACCGGTCGGCACACCCTCTGCCCGGACCTCTGCGAACTTTTCGTTGTCCGGAACACCGAGGATAGCACCATTTCTGATGAAGATCTCATTCAGTGCCGCAGGGCCGAGCAGACGAGAGTTCTCCTCCGGCTCTGCAACCGAAATAGCAACGGTCTTTCCGAACAGCTCGCCCGTCCATGCAGGGAACTCACAGGGCGACGGATCGTTTGCGTGCGGCGCCGCAGTTGCGACGATCGCCGCAACCGCACGGCGTCCGGCAAGGGTCTGCGGCTCCTCGCGCAGACCAACCGCCTTTGCAAGCTCCGTATCCGTATAGACCGGCGGATAGAGCTGGGGAAAGGAAAGCTTACGCACATCCTCCGCCTGGGTTAACACCATCGCAAGCCGTTCCACACCCATACCAAGATTCATCACCGGCACACCGACCCCGTACTCCGCAAGCGCAGCAGGCGAGTAGAGACCAAACGTCGCAACCTCCACCCATCCATGCACCGGATGTTTCCCGTACACCTCGGTCTGGGTCTCAGGCATATAGTATTTGGACCGCTTTTCGTCGGGCTGGAACCGGAACTCCGTAAACCCGAACGCCGAAAGCAGACCCTCGGCAACGGCCTTCCCCTCATCGACGGTGACATCCTCGCCTGCAACAATACAAGAAGCGGAGTGATACGTCCGCAGATGCGTCGCGTCCTCCTCCTGTTCGCGGCGGAAACAGCGGTCAACGGAGAACATGCGAATCGGCAGCGGACGTTTGTCCCACATCTGAGCAAGCGACAGGAACCAGCCGCTGGTCATATGGGACCGCAGCGTCGTCCGCGAAGACTCAGGCGCAAGCTCCTTGAACTCCGGAAAGACGGTATCAAGAATATGGACGACGACGCCATCGTCTACACCAAGGGCAACCGACATCTCATGCGTAAGATCGTCACCATCGAACTTTCCCTTCTTGTAGCCGTGCAGGCATTTCATCAGTTTCTCGCCGATTGCCTCATCAACGGGACTGCCGGTAATGGCAGCAATTGCATCAAGCCGTTCGCGGGAAATGCCGACGTTCGGACGCGGAAGACCGCCGACGTAGTAGACGCGGTCAAGCACCGCGGCGGCTTCGGGACCGAACTGGCGGTACACATCCTGCTCGTCGATGAAGACCGGCACCATTGCCTCATCAAAACCCATCGAAAGATAAGCCGCCCGAAGACGTGCAATGGTATCGAAGATCGGATGAACGTTCGCTCGGCGGTACGTGTAGCGCGGATACATGCCTGCGGCGGCGGGCGGAGTAATGACGGAGGGACCTGCATGCCAGGCTCCTTCGAAGTCGGTTTTTCTGCGCTGTTTGAACTCTTCTATGTCGAATTTCATGGTTTTCTCTCAAGGCATACGACCCGGCTGGGTGCGTTTTCGTCGCGTATCTGGTAGTCTGCGTGTTCTGCCACGGCACGGGCAAAGGTCCGAATTTCGTCCATGTCCGGTGCGGCAGTTTCTGGTAATCTCATTCGACTGTATCCAAGATACATGTATCCTTTGACCTCGACGTAACGAGGGGCGGCATCGCGGATGAGAGCGGCGAGTGCTGCGGCGTCACCGTCGTTGTATCCTTTGACAAGGGTTATCCGTACGGCGGTGCGGATGCCGTCCGCTTCTTTGTCTCTGAGGAGGGAAAGGGAGGTCAAGATGTTGTTCCACATGGCGGCCGGGTCGCCCATGGGGCGGCAGAGCCGCGTGTATCCGGCAAGGTCGGAGGCGTCTAAGGAAAGGTAGAGCTGAGTCGGCCTGATTTTTTGGATCATCTGCGGAACGGTCCCGTTCGAGACGACGAAGACGCTGTTTCCGGCGTCTCTGAGGAGGTCGATGAGTTCGGGCAGACGACTGTAGAGGGTGGGTTCGCCGGAGAGGGAGATGGCATACTGATTGGGGTGACTGGTGGCGGTTTCCCAGCGGTCGGGGTCACTCCATGGTTTGTCGCCGGAGAGTCCTTTTCTCTGCATGCGGGGGATGGCGGCGACGATCTCTTCGGGGGTGAGTTCGGTTTCCCGCGTGATTTCGTGTTCCATACTGCGCCAGCAGAAGAGGCAGCGCTGGTTGCAGCGAAGGGTTGGCGTCATCTGGACGCAGCGCCAGCTTTCGATGCCGTAGAACTGGTGTTTGTAACACTGGTCGCCGCCGCGGAGTGCGCGTTTGCACCACATGCAGGGTTTGACGGCGGCAGATGCTCCGGTTTCCGGAGAGATGAAGTTGTATCCCTGACGGTGAAGAGAGTCTTTGGGGGTTTGGGGAGAGGAACGCGTACGGGACATGGTCAGAGGGTATCGAGGGTGTCAAGGAACGTTTGGTTGTACTCGATGAGATGGGCGGCCTCATCTTCGAGCTGTTCGATTTCGGCAAGGCGTCGGGAGATGCGGCTGATCATTTCGGGGATCTGGGAGTTGTCAGGGTTTTGGAGGAGGAGTTCTGCGGCGCGGATGTCGGCGGTGATCTCTGCGGTGTCGCTGAGGAGGATTGCTTGCTGGATTTCTTTTAAGAGGAGGAGGCTTTCGTTTATCTGAAGGAGGAGGAAGGGTTTTTGGTCGGATGCCACTTCGTCTTCCCGGGTTTCAAGGGTGAAGAGGGAGGTTTCGAGGCTGGTTTCGGTGGTGCAGAGTTTTCGCTGACGGAACATGAGCTGGTCGGTGATCTGCCGGAGGGTGTCTATCCAGTGGTCGGGACGGAGGAGTTCTGCGCCGCAGAGGGCGCAGTGTTTGCCGTTCTGGGGGTTGAGGGTCTGGCACTGGGGACAGGGGACTGCGGTGATGTAGAAGCGGCAGGATTTTTCGATGATGTCGGATCGATCGGTGTGGTGGTGCCAGGCGAAGTCGTCGATTGCGGTGAGGAGAGGGAGGGGAAGCCGAAGAGAGATGAGTTTTTTTTCGGGCTTGCCGCCGTCAGGCTGGTTAATCATTGCTATTATGTATGTCTTTGAATACACTTAATGATTTCCAAATACGTTTGTAATACACATATCAGGAGACGCCCACGCAGCTCGGTGCTTGTGAGATACATTTATTATATATAGAATACGAATGTATTACAGAAATACAATGCCAATCACCACCACTGACCCTGATATGGATCTCGCGTCCTACGCGGGTTCCCTCTCCGCCGAAAGCACCTCCGCTACGCTCACCGTTGTTGAAAATCCCCTTTCTCTGCCGGACGATCGTCTGCGGCTGGGGGAACTGCGCGCAGAGATTTTCTATCATGATGAGTTTGGTCTGCCGAAGATCAAAGTCACCGCGTTTTCCTCCTACCTCGTCGAGCTTTTCAAACCGGTCACGGTTTCCGGTGTTCTCTGGATTTACGACCACACAACCGGACTCTATAAACAGAACGATCACCACGTCGAAGCCGAGGTCCAGCGGGTGCTGGATGCGATGCTGTACCGCGGACCGGTTGTTGCACTGAAGAAGGATCTTGTGTCCCGCCTTACGGATTACCGGGTGGTGGAGGAGAGTCCGTTCGATCTGGTTGCGGGAATCCCCGCACGGGACGGGATTATTGAGCCGCAGCCGGAGGGCGGGGTGAAACTGGTTCCCTATGGTCCAAGCCAGTTTGTGCGCGTCCGTGCGGCGACGCCGTATGCGGATGCGCCGGAGAGGTTTCCGGAAGGCGAGAGGTTTTTCCGGGAGATCTCCTGCGAAGATCCCGCGTGGGAACGGGATCTGTTCCGGGTTCTGGGCTACTGTCTGCTGCTCGGCAATCCGTCGCAGAAGTTTTTTGTGCTGCATGGTTCGGGCGGGAACGGAAAAGGAGTGCTGATTGAGTGGGTGATGCGGACCGTCGGGCAGCTTGCGGGGCGCGTTGCGCCCCGTGAGCTGTTCTGCGGGAATACCGCGGCGCGGGAGACGACGCTTGCGGGGAATGCGCACCGGAGGCTGCTGGTGGTGTCGGAGGCGGGCGGCGGTGTGCTGAACGATGATCTGCTGAAGCGGCTGACGGGGGATACGGTGGTGACACTGAATGCGATTTATGCAGGGGAACGGGAGTATCGCGTGAACGGGACGCCGCTGTTTGTGACAAATTCCCTGCCGGTGTTTTCTTCGGGCGGGAAGGGGATGATGCGGCGGGAGGTGTGTATTCCGTTTGATCTGGATGTTGCGCCGGATGCCCAGGATGAGGGGCTGCTGGAACGGCTGGCAACGCCGGAGGGGAACCGCTGGCTGCTGGGGAAGATGGCGACAGGGGCAATGGAGTATGTGGAGGCGGCAAATAAGTCTGCGTTCTGGAGTGCGTTCTGTCCGCGGATTACGGGAGATTCCCGGGATGTGCTTGCAGGGCAGGATTCGCTGGGTGAGTTTGTGCGGGTATGTCTGGTGCAGGAGGAAGGGGCACGGACGCCGGGACGCGAAGTGTTTGCACGGTGGTATGCGTGGGAGTTCGGGGATGAACAGGAGGTGCATGAGGCCCGCGGAGGGAAAGGTCTGCGGCGGAATGTGAGTGCGACGGAGCTGTATGCGGGACTGCGGATGCGGGGGATTGATGTGCGGAAGCGGATGCGGGTCGGGAGAAAACTGGAGACGAATGTTCTGATGGACTGGCGTCTTGGGGAGGATGCGTAATGTTGTTACCGATGGGTGCGGTAACAAAACTATCTTTTTTCCGGGGCTCGTTTTGGATTTAAAAGTGTTTTTGGAACGTTTTTGTTTTTGTTACCGATGATTTGACATTCTGTTCTGGTTTTTTGTTTTGTTTTTGTACAGAGTACTGTTTTTGCGGTAACAGAGGTAACAAATTTTGAGATTTCTTTGGATATTCGGTTATTTTCGTTTTAGATGGTTTATATGAGGTATTTTTGTTACCGATCGGAAGGTAACAGGAGATTGAATCCTCAGCAGAGAGGATAGCATGCGGGGCGGCGATCTTCAGGGGACTTTTATGGGTATTTCGGGTTTTTTATCGGAGACTGATCGGATAGGTTGGGAATTTTGCTATGCGGTTGTGTTCTCTGTTTAATGGAGATGTCCCGATATTTTTGTGTTTTTGCTATTTCGGTGATTGTTTTTCATGGCTGAGATACTTTTATTATGGATGCTGTATTATATCCTATCTGCTTAGGATATAACGGACTCCCCACACCGCCGGGTTATCCGGTGGTGTATCTGTTTTTGTCCTGAGGAGGAATTCATGCGTTTACGTAAGTACGGGGCATTCTGCCCCAAAGATGATGCAGCGAAGCTGCGGCGGCATGGTGTGGTGCTGCTTGCGGCTCTGCTGCTTGTGTGTACGCTGATGGCCGGGGCTGTCAGTGCGGATAATGTCGCCAAGATTGGTAATACTGAGTATGCGACGCTTGCAGCTGCTTTTGCGGCGGCATCCGGTACTCAAGGACAGCCAACAACAATCTCTCTCCTTTGCAATGTAGATGGTCCTGGAGTGCAGGTCATGACGGGAAATTATACCATTCTTGATCTCAGTGGCTATACTTATAACATCACAAACCCCACAGTCGGATCATCGGGGACAGAAACAAATGCTTTTCAGTTGCTGAAAGGGAGTAATATTACCCTCGCAAATGGTACAATTACTTCGAAGACAGCAAAGATTCTTATTCAGAATTATTGTAACCTGACTCTAGACAATGTAACACTTGATGGACAGTCCTTAAATACAACACCAGGAAAGGATAAGAAGCCTGTAACTCCCTACACCTTATCCAACAACAATGGCAATGTCGTGTACAAAAACGGCACAAAGATTATAGCACATCAAAACGGTGTAGCATTTGATGTTTATTATTGGCCAGATGAAGGATATAATTACGTTTCAGTTAAAATTGAGACGGACGACGTAATTATTGATGGGTGTGTTGAGTTGTCAAGAGGTGGAGGGAGTATTAACAACTTCATACAGTCTGCAACCCTATTTGTTCCAGTAAATTATAATGGACTGAAGACCATTCTTACTCCATCTGGAAATGATCCAGCCAGTTACAACTGGAAACCGGTTGGAAATCAGATGCAACTGGTTTACCTACCGGCTGCCCAGATAGGAGATACAAAGTATGATACCCTTACAGCAGCTTTTGAAGCGGTAGCGGATAATGATCAAAAAACAATCACTCTCCTCCGTGATGCAAGCGGGGATGGAGTTGTGATTAAAGGAAACAAGAAAATTATTCTTGATCTCTCCGGATACACCTATAATGTAAATGGAGAAACAGTTGGTTCTCTTGGTACAGAAACAAATGGATTCCAACTGAAAAAAGGGAATGAGATTCTCTTTAAGAATGGTAAGATTACATCAGACAAGGCTATCATTCTCATTCAAAATTATGCAAATCTGACGCTGGAAAATGTAGTGCTTGATGGCTCTCAGCTTAAAGGAACTAAGCAGTACACCTCATCCAACAACAATGGCAATGTCATGTACAAGAGTGGTACGAAGATTATTGCGCCTCAGAATGGTGTAGCATTCGATGTCTATTACTGGCCAAGTAACTCATACACTGATGGAGTCTCCGTGACCATTGCAGATGCCAATGTGGTGATTGAGGGTCTGGTAGAATTTACGTGTGATAACACGGAAAAGGATCATGCGAGCAAGGCAAAGCTCATCGTACCGCAGGACTATAATGCACTTACTCTCGGAGATGTTTGTTCCACGCACTTCCCGTACTATTGCTGGGAAGCATACGGAACAAACCAGAAAATACTGACACACTGCGAACCGGTAGTACCGAAACCACCAGTTGCTGAACCAACGAAGAACGATAACGGCAGTGTCACGATTATACCGGCAGGTACGGACACCATCAACGTCGATGTGAATGCTAAGACAGCCACCACCAAAAATGAGAGCAGCGGCATTACGATAACGATAGTCTTTAACGACATAGCAGCATCCTCAGGAACCGGTTCAGTCACCGGTAACGTCAGCAAGGTGGACGTCGGCTACAATGAAACACCCGCCGCCGCCCCTCCCTCAGCCTCAGTACCGGATGTCCCCGTCCCGGGCACGGTCTCCGTCACACTGAATCTGACGCTGAACAACGTAACTACAAAGCTTCCTCAGATCAACACGACCTTTAACGCCACCGTCGCAGACAAAGTCAAGACGGAAAATCCCGGCTTCCACCCGGTTGCCATGATCACCGCAGAAACCAATGTAGCCGAAATCAATGCCAACATTACCACGAGCGGGGACGGAGGCATTAAAATCGTCTTCACCGTCCCGAAAGCATGGGTTGACTCCATGGGTGGTCCAAATGGCGGCAGAATATGGAGTTTCCATGCTGACGTTGATGGTGTTGCCCTGCGTCAGATCAGCAGCGGAAATATTCATCTGAAAGGTGAATTCTACGAAATTACCGTGTACGGAACTTCCTTCTCCAGTCACGGTATTGTAGGAAAAGTAGCATCCGCACCCGCACCTCAGCCGCCGCAGCCGGTTTACAGTTCCGGTGACGGCAACATGAACAACGCCTTCCGCGTCCTCTTCGACACGAAAGGAGGCAGCTTCATCAGCCCCTCAACCGGCCTCTCCTACGGCGACAAGATCAGTCAGCCGCCCGCACCAACCAAGGACGGCTACACCTTCGGCGGCTGGTACAAAGACAGCGCATGCACGCAAAGCTGGAACTTCAGTGACAGCATTCCGGGCGACATGACCCTCTACGCAAAGTGGACGACCTCATCCGGAAGCCAGACCACCACCACCCCGGCAGCAACCGCACAGCAGACGACAAAGGCAACCCCGGCGGCCACCCAGTCCCAGACTGCGGCAGCCGCCACCGCAGCCCCGGTTACCACAACTGCCGCAGGAGTCTCACCGACCCTGACCAAGGCACCCGCACCGGTCTGCGGAATGCTTCTTGGCCTCTTCGCTGCGGGCGTTCTCCTCCGGCGGAAAAACTAACGGGAACCCATCTCCCGTACACCTTTTTTTCAAACAGAAAACACACGGCACTGCCCGGTGATACCATGAAAGTACTTTAGTAGGTTTTTTTTCCGGAAACTGTTGCCTGATGAATGGACGGGATGAGAAGAACCACCCACTCATCACTTACTCACCTACAATTTTTCAGAAAAAAACCTACTAAAGTACTTTCGTGGCATAACACCCCCAAAACTTAGTTACCTCTGTCACACTAATAATAGCATATAGATACCGGGGATCTACTTGCATGAAAACGGGCGAAACCACCTCTGAACTCAACACCTTACGTTCGCGTCTTCTCGATCTCACACTGCGCAACAATCTCCTCAACTATAAACCCTCCAATACCCGCAGTATTGAGATCAGCGGGGAACTCCCCGCCGCAGTGTATCACACGCTGGTCATCAGCGAAAAGGGAATGAAATTTTATCCGGCCGGCAAAAAAACCGACGCACCTGCCGAAGAAAAACATCTCTGGAAATACCCTGCCTTTGCAAAACCTACCGCAAAACAGCAGGACCTCATCCTCAATACACCCTACGACGACATCAGTCTCCGCCAGCGGCTGTACGCACTCTCCAACAAATCCCGCACTGTCTTTGAAGAACAGGGCTACCCTGTCCTCTACCTCGCACTCGGATTTGTCAGCTGGGCCGAAGCCGAACACCCCGACAAACTCTACAAAGCCCCGCTCCTCCTCATCCCCGTCGAACTCGTCCGCCAGAAAGTCAAAGACAACTACGTCCTCAAATGGACCGGCGACGACCCCGTAACCTCCCTCTCCCTCTCGGCAAAACTTGCCGAACAGGGAATCACCATCCCCGACTTCATCATGCCCGAAACCGCCGACGGCCTCACCGAATACGCCGCAGCAGTCGACGCCGCCGTCCGCGGAAAAGGATGGGAATACTGCCCGGACATGGCACTTGACCTCTTCAGCTTCCGCAAATTTGTCATGTTCAAAGACCTCGACCCCGAATCCTGGGACGAAAACTTCTCGCCGGAAACGCACCCCCTCATCGCCGGACTCTTCCATCCCGGATCATCCCCCGCCGCCGAAGCAGGCGAAACCTTCCCGGAACATGAAATCGATCTCCGGCTGCCGTCCGAGAAATCCTACAACATCATGGACGCCGACTCCTCACAGATCGCCGTCATCGAAGAAGCAAAATCCGGCAAAAACCTCGTCGTCGAAGGGCCGCCCGGCACCGGCAAATCACAGACCATCGCCAACATGATCGCAGAGATGCTCGTCGCCGGAAAGACCGTTCTCTTCGTCTCCGAAAAAATGGCCGCACTCGAAGTCGTCAAACGGCGTCTCGACACCGCCGGTCTCTCCCGCTTCTGTCTGGAACTCCACAGCCAGAAAGCAAAAAAGGGCGAAGTCATCCGCGAACTCGAACGAAGCATCCAGCACTCCGGAAGTTCCGCCGCATCACCCGACAGCCTGCACCTGCAGATCGACTCACTCCGCGGAGAACTTGACGGCTACTGCCGCGAACTCGCCGCCCCCATCGGTGACTGCGCCTTCACCCCGTATGACCTCTTCGGCATTCGCGAACAGTACCGCTATGAATTCGAAGACAGCCCCGCAGGACCGGGACGCAGAATCCCGCGTGTCATCATCCCGGCCGCAAAAGAGATCACCCCGGACCAGTACAAAGACGCAATCGCCGCCCTCCATGACATCGAAGCCCTGCTCCCCTCGCTCATGCCGACCGGCCGCTCCCTCACCCGGCACCCGTGGGCCGGCTGCGTACCGGGTCTCGTCCTCCCGCAGGACCGCGACGAAATCCTCGAACTGGTCGAAAACTACCGCATAGCAATCGAAAAACTGCTCTCCGCCATGCGGCGGCTCTCCGAACTCACCGGAGTACCCGTTCCCCGCGAAGAGACCGGCGTCTCCCGCATGGTCGAGTCCTGCCGCCTGCTTACCAGCGACTTCGCCGCAGACGCCGGAGCGCTCACCAACCCCCTCTGGGACAAAGAAACCGAAGTCGCCCGGCTGATCTCCGGCATGCAGAAACTTGCCGATCACCGCACCCGCATCCTTGCCTCCTTCACCCCGGAAATACTCTCGCGCAACCCGAACCGGCTCTACTCCGCATTCCGCGAAGTCTCCGGAAAAGGCACGATTGCAAAAATATTCTCCTCCGCCTACAAAGAAACCAAAGCAGAAATCTCCTCCTACTACCGCGGCGCAGTCCCGCCCGACGCCCAGATTCTTACCGACCTGCTGGACGCCCGTGACTACCTCACCGAACGCGACGCATGGGCACAGGACGAACCGCTCTATGCCTCCGCGTTTGCGCCGGTCTGGAACGGCGAAGAAACCGATCCCGCCGCGCTCGCAAGGTACGCCGAATGGATATCCGCCATCCGGCTCATGATAAAGGAAGGCCTTGCAACCTCGCGCACGCTGGAACTTCTCGGTACGGGTGCCATCACCACGACTACAGTCGTCCCGCTCTTCGCCGAAGTCGAAGCAGCAGGCATCGCCCACAGTGAAGCCCGCGCAAAACTCTTCGCCCGCATCGGCATCTCCGAGATGGAAGACCCGACCTTTGCCGAACAGCGCAAACGCTGCGACCTCTGGTCCTCGGACATCGACGGCGTTGTGCTCTGGAGCAAACTTCTCGCCTACACCGACGCGCTCGGCAAAACCGTTGCCGCCCCGCTGCTGGAACTCCTCTTCGCCGACAAACTCGCCCCCGGCGAACTCGTCCCGGCCTTCCTTACCGGCTATGCCGACTCCCTGCTCCGGGAAGCAATCGCCGAGCGTCCGCTCCTTGCACGCTTCTCCCAGATTCCGCACGAACAAAAAATTGCGGCCTTCGCCTCCTGCGACCGCAGCGCCATTGCGGAGAACTGCAAACGCATCGCAAAAATCCTCGACGAAAAAATTCCGGAACTCTACACAGGAGCCTCCCGCGACTCCGAGATGGGTGTTCTCACCGGCGAGTTCAACCGCAAACGCGGTCACATGTCCATTCGCATGCTCATGAGCAAAGCGGGATGGCTGATTCAGCAGATCAAACCCTGCTTCATGATGAGTCCCCTTTCCGTTGCCCAGTACCTCGATCCCCGTTCCGTGCAGTTTGATGTCATCATCTTTGACGAAGCAAGTCAGGTCAGGCCGGAGGACGCACTCGGCGCACTCATGCGCGGACGTCAGCTGGTGGTCATGGGTGATTCACGCCAGCTTCCACCGACCACCTTCTTCGACCAGATCGCAGCCTCCGATGAAGAGGATGAGGCTGAGTCGGTCGCAAGCATCACCGACATGGAAAGCCTGCTCAACGTCTGCAAGCAGTCCTACGAAACAAAACGTCTGCGCTGGCACTACCGCTCGCGGCATGAATCCCTGATCGCCGTATCCAATCAGGAGTTCTATGACGGCAACCTCATGGTCTTCCCTTCGCCCATGCACGAGACGCCCGACCTTGGTCTCTCCTTCGTCCACCTGCCCGATACCGTGTACGAGCGCGGGAAGGCAGGGGTCAACCGCGGCGAGGCGCAGGCCGTGGCCGCGGCGGTCATTGAGTATTACCGCAGGTTCCCGGACAAGACGCTTGGTGTCGCCACCTTCTCGACCCGTCAGCAGGAAGCAATCCGTCACGAGGTTGAACTTCTGCTGCGCGACAACCCGGACGTTGAGTCTCTGATGCGGCCGGAGAACGGGGAGAACTTCTTTGTCAAGAATCTGGAAACCGTGCAGGGTGATGAACGCGATACGATGCTCATCAGTATCGGGTACGGGTTTGACGAGAACCACAAACTCAGCAAGAACTTCGGTCCCTTAAATCAGGACGGCGGCGAGCGGCGGCTGAACGTTTTAATCACCCGTGCACGCGAACGCTGTGTGGTCTTTGCCAACTTCCGGGGATCTGATCTCGCAATCGAACCGGGATCGGCGTCCGGTATCTCCGCACTTGCCACCTTCCTGACCTATGCCGCGGACCGCAGCGCGCCTCTTGAGGCAGGCGGGGATGCGCCCGACGACGTGGCAGGACTGTTCGGTGACACCATCGCGCGGCTGCTGGAGGACAACGGCTACACGGTTGCGAAGAATGTCGGGTGTGCCGGATTCCGGATCGATATTGCCGTGGAAAACCCCAAAGAACCGGGAGTGTATCTTGCGGGAATTCTCTGCGACGGCCCGTACTACTGGTCGTCCGGGGTTGCCCGCGATCGGGACCGGCTCCGGGCACAGGTTCTTGAAGGACTCGGCTGGAACCTCATCCGCATCTGGGCGACCGAGTGGTACCAGCACCCCGCTTCCTGCACCAAAACGCTGCTTGACGCTGTGGAGACTGCAAAGAAAGCCCCGAAGAAAAAACCTGCAAAAGCAAAACCCGCGCCAAAGACATCCACAAAGAAACCGGCGGCAGAAAAATCCGCGGAAAAACCATCCGCCGCCGCAACCAATGCCGCACCAGTTTCTGCCGCGGTCAGTCTCCGGCTTGAGCCCTACGTCTGCTGTGAGGAGTGTTCCCTTGGCAGTTACCATCAGTTCGCCTCGGTTCCTGACTCCGTTCTCGGTACGGCAATCGTGCAGATAGTCGCAGTCGAAGGTCCGGTCTCCGCCTCCGTTCTCGCGGCACGTATCAAAGAACTTGGCCGTGTGCCCCGCATGACCGCAGCCGTCCGTGACCGTATCGCCTCGGTTACCTCCGCAGAGGTTGCCGAAGGACGGCTTTCCTCTGACGAAGAGGGATTCCTGACCGTTCCCGAATGCGTCATCACTCCGCGGGAACGGCCTGCCAAATGGTCTCCCGCGGATGTATCCCTTGCCGAGATTGCCGCAGCAGCCGTTTTTGTTCTGGAAAAACAGTTCTCCACCCCAAGAGACGATCTGATCCGCCAGACAGCTCTTGTTCTCGGATTCAAGGCAACGGCGCAGGTCCGCGACCGCATCGCATCCGGCATTGATGCCGCGGTTGCCGACGGCCGGATTCTTCCGGACGGCAATCTCTGCAAAGCTGCCTGAAGAGGGTCATCCCTACACTTTTTTCTGATACCGCGTCACAGTATATACTACTTCTTTCGGGGCCGTCCCATGTCCGAGGCATTATCCGCAGTAATCACATCCGCACCCTACCTTCTGGAAGGAATGGGCGTAACCCTTGCACTGGTAGCAATCTCGCTCCTGATCGGGTTCCTCTGCGGGATTGCCCTTACGCTCGGACAGGTGTACGGCCCGCGGTTCGTCAAACGTCTGGTAGATGTGTACGTCTGGTTCTTCCGCGGACTGCCGAATATCGTTCTTCTGTTTCTGTTCTACTTCGCCCTCTTCCCGATGACCGGTTTTGACGTCCCGGCATTTGCGGTTGCGGTTGTCGTGCTCGGTCTCAGGAGTGCTGCATACCAGTCCCAGATCTTCCGCGGCGCCATTGAGTCCATCGCCGACGGCCAGATGCTTGCCGCACGTTCGCTCGGCATGACCAGATGGCAGAGCATCAGAACCGTGATCCTTCCTCAGGCTCTGCGGCTTTCCCTGCCCGGCTGGTCGAACGAGTACCCGGTTCTCCTGACGGATTCAGCCGTTGCCTATGTGATCGGCGTTGCAGAACTTCTTACCCGGACCGCACAGGTCATCAGTAAAACCGGGGAACCAATGGTGTTGTATCTTACCTGTGCGGTTATCTTCATCCTCCTCAACTACGGCGGCATGATGGTTATTCAGCGGGTGGAAAAGAAAGTCCGGATCCCCGGATTCGGCAATAATGAGGTGACAGAAACATGAGTGACACTCCTATTCTCCGGGTCGAGAACCTTTCCAAAGCCTACGGCGATCTGGAGGTTCTCCGGTCGGTATCGTTTGATGTCTATAAAGGCGAGACCAAGGCGTTCATCGGCCCGTCCGGAACCGGAAAGAGTACGCTTCTGCGCTGTATCAACCAGCTGACCGTCCCCGACGACGGTCATGTATACCTCAATGGTGAGGAGATCACCCACTCCGGTTCAAAGATCAACGAGTACCGGCAGAAGATGGGCATGGTCTTTCAGAACTTCAATCTGTTTGATCACCTGACCGCCGTCCGCAATGTGGAGATAGCACTGCTCAAAGTCAAAAAGATGGACAAGGCTGCGGCACGCAAAAAAGCCATGTTCGAGCTTGAGCGCGTCGGCATGGCCGACCGCGCCGACTACTATCCGGCCCAGCTTTCCGGCGGTCAGGCGCAGCGGGTGTCCATTGCCCGGGCACTTGCCATGGACCCGGATGTCATGCTGTTTGATGAACCGACCTCGGCCCTCGATCCGGAACTGAAGCGTGAGGTGCTTGAGGTCATGCGAAAACTTGCCGCTGACGGTATGACGATGCTGATCGTAACGCATGAGATGCACTTTGCCACCTCGTTTGCCAGTGAGATCCTGTTTATGGAGAAGGGCGAGATTGTGGAGCGCGGCAGTCCTGCCGATATTCCGACCAGCCCGTCATTTGAACGCACCCGTGCCTTTATGGGAACCTACGAAGAGTAGTCATGGACGCGGCGACGAATCTTACCAACAATGCGACTGCGCTGTCCGGGATAACCGATTTTCTGAGCGAAACCTGGGCACACATTCTCGCAGAGATTCCATTCTGGCAGGATATTCTCCTGCCCGCACTCTGGGACGGTCTTATTGTCACGCTTCAGCTGGTGGCGCTTACTGCACCGTTTGGATTTCTTCTCGGGCTTCTGGTTGCGGTCGCCCGCGTGTACGGGGTGCGTCCTGTCCGCTGGGCGGCACAGTTGTATGTGATCTTTTTCCGCGGCTGTCCGCTTCTGCTGCTACTGTTTATTCTGTACTTTGGTCTTCCGTCGATCGGGATCGTTCTGGGGTCGTTCCTGTCGGCGCTGACAGGATTTATTCTCTGTAACTCGGCCTACAACTCTGAGTACATCCGCGGGGCACTTCAGTCCGTGAAAGGCGGGCAGATGACCGCAGCGCAGGCTCTTGGCATGACGAAACTGCAGGCCGTCCGCTACATTGTTATCCCGCAGGCCCTGCGCAAGGCTCTCCCCGGTGTCTCCAACGAGTTCATCTATCTGATCAAGTACTCGTCCCTTGCCTATGTGGTGACCGTGATTGAGCTGACGGGTGCGGCAAAGATTATTGCAAGCAAATACTTTGCCTACTTTGAAGCGTTTGCAGCGGTCGGTGTGTTTTATCTGGTGATTGTAACGATTGCCACCATTGCCATTAACCGGCTGGAAAAGAAGTATGCCATCCCCGGTACCGGGGCAGGGAAGGGAACATAATATGATTTAAGTATCTTTGTTTCCTAATAGGGTTTTGTATGTCATTTAGTGTTGATGTGATTGACAAACTTGCAGCACTTGTTACTGCTGCGTTTGGGCTGGTTGCCGCACTTGCGTGGAACTCGGCAATTCAGACTATTTTCAAGGAGATTTTCGGGGATCAGAGCAGCATTCCGGCGATGCTTGGGTATGCGGTTTTTGTGACGGTTATTGCGGTTATCTTTACCCTGTGGATTGGTTTTGTTTCCAACAAGGCAAAGGAAAAGATCGATACAAAGAAGGAAGGAGAGTAACCTTCTCCCCCACTTGTTTTGTTCCGAACATTTATTAACCGGTATTTTCATATGAATAAATAGCGCGTAACAACGCGTTGTTGTTTGAATGGAACTTCTTTACGCTATTGTTGTAATCATAGGGTTGTTCATTTTTGAGTCGATCGCAAGTATTGATAACGCGATCATCAATGCTGATATTTTAGCCACTATGAAAGAAAAGGCCCGGCGGTGGTTCCTCATATGGGGTATCCTTCTGTCGGTGTTTCTGGTCCGCGGCGTTCTGCCGTGGCTGATTTTGTGGGCGGCAAATCCGGCTCTCGGCCCGATTGGCGCTCTTACCGTAACGTTTACCGACGATGATCTGGCGACGTCTGCAATGGAGAGCACGGCTCCCTATCTGCTGATGTTCGGCGGTGTCTTTATGCTGTTCCTGTTCTGTCACTGGCTGTTTGCCGAGAAGAAGGACTGCATTATGCCGGGTGAGCGGTTCCTGACAAAACAGGCGCCATGGTTCTATGCGGTTGTTGCAGTTCTCCTGCTGGCACTCGTCTGGGCAACGCTGGAGTCGGATCCGATTCTCGCGTTTGCCGCAGTCGCGGGTTCGACCCTGTTCTTCCTGGTGCAGGGGTTCCGGCTGTCGGCGGATCAGAAGTCGGCGGAGCTCGGTCACAGTGAAAAGTCTGATGCGGCAAAGTTGATGCTTCTCTTAGTAATCGACAGTACGTTTTCGATTGACGGTGTTATCGGAGCGTTTGCATTTACGTTTTCGGTACCGCTGATCTTTATCGGATGCGGACTTGGTGCGATTGTGGTACGCGAGCTGACCATCAAGTACATTGATACAATCAAGCGCTACATCTACCTGAAGAACGGTGCGATGTACTCGGTTCTGACGCTGAGTCTCATCATGGTCGCGGAAGGTTTCGGCATTCACACGCCTCCCTGGCTGGCACCGGTTGCAATGGTTGTGATTGTTTCGGTGTTCCTCTATATCTCGGTGCTTCGCATCCGCCGCGGGAAGGGGCCGGTCTGTCCGGCACCCCTCCGGTAACCTTTCAGGTATCCGGCCCGGACCATCCGTTTCCCCCAAAAATCCCTCTTCTTTTTCCGGGTGAGATTCCCGCGGCATCACCGCGTCACGTTCCGCCTGCCAGCTCGCCCGTCAAAAACCCCCGGAATGCATTCTTCTAAACACTAATAACACCTCAGAGCACATACAATTAACATCATAGAGGATGTTTGAATGACGACACCGTTTATCACCATTAAGGACCTCTGCATGGATTTTCCTGCATACGGACCATCAGACGGTCCTTCCGATAATGCCCAGTGTGCGACAGCACCGGAGATGGTACGGGTTTTGGACAATATCAACCTCGAAATAACCGAAGGAGAGATCGTTGGTATCATCGGACGTTCCGGATGCGGAAAAACCGTTCTGATCCACCTCGTCCGCGGTATCGATCAGCCCCCCACCTCCGGACAGATCATCTACCACGTCGCCGTCTGCCCCAAATGCGGCAGAGTCGAACTTCCGAGCCACGCCGGGTCCGCCTGCAGTACCTGCGGAGGAAAACTGGAAAGCCGTGACATTGACTTCTGGGCACCGGAAAATGAGACCCTCAAAACCCGCATCATGGCAAGAACTGCCATCATGTTCCAGCGGACGTTCGCTCTCTACGGTGATGACCGCGTCATCGAAAACGTGCTCCGGGCCCTGGATGACATCGACTACCCGTCCGAAAAAGCCATCGGCCGGGCTGCCGACCTGCTCGACGAGGTACGTCTTACCCACCGCATGATGCATATTGCCCGCGACCTCTCCGGCGGAGAAAAACAGCGTGTCGTCCTCGCCCGCCAGCTCGCCCGCGACCCCGTGTTCCTCTTCGCCGACGAACCAACCGGCACCCTGGATCCCAAGACCGCCAAGATCGTGCACGACCTGCTCAAGGAAGCGTCACGGGAGAACGGCATGGGAATGCTGATCACCTCCCACTTCTCCCAGGTCCTGGAAGACGTTGCCGACCGGGCGGTACTTCTGGACGACGGAAAGATCACCAGAATCGGCACACCCGAAGAGATCATCACCGCGTTCATGGAAAACTACCATGACGACCTGGTTTACACCGATCAGGAGATCGGCAATCCCATCGTCCGCGCCGAAAACCTTTCCAAAAAATTCATCGCCGTTGACCGGGGCGTCATCAACGCGGTCGATAAGATCAGCTTCGACATAAACGAACGGGAAATCTTCGGTATCATCGGCGTTTCCGGCGGAGGAAAAACCACACTGTCCAAGATGATCGCCGGACTCTACGAACCGACCGCCGGAAAACTGGAGGTCCGTATCGGGGACGAATGGATCGACATGACCAAACCCGGTTACCTCTATCGCGGGCGGGCAAAGAAATACATCGGCCTCCTCCACCAGGAGTACGACCTCTACCCTCACCGGACCATCATCGACAACCTCACGGATGCAATTGGTCTTGAGTTCCCCAAAGAACTTGCCACCCGCAAGGCAATGATCACCCTTCAGATGGCGGGGTTCACCGAAAAGAAGGCAAAAGACGTCCTGCACCGCTATCCGGCAAGCCTTTCCGAAGGAGAGAAACACCGCGTTGCCCTTGCCCAGGTCCTCATTCGCGAACCCCGCATCATCCTCCTGGACGAACCGACCGGAACCATGGATCCCATCACCAAAGTGGACGTCAAACACTCCATCATCCACGCCCGCGAAGAGATGGACGAAACCTTTGTTATCGTCTCGCACGACATGGAGTTCGTCCGTGACGTCTGCGACCGCTGCATGTTCATGCGCGGCGGAAAGATCATCCAGATAGGTCCCACCCATGAGGTTCTTGCGGCCCTGACCGACGCCGAGAAGGATATCATGGCGCGGGCAGTCGCCACCGAACGGGACCGTGCCATGGACAACACCCCCAAATCCGTCCCGACCCAGGCCGATCCCAAAGGCGAAGACGTTCCCGAGCAGAACGCCGGAACACTTCACACCAGCACCGATGAAATGTTCGAGATGTAAAATCTGAAAAAGAGAGTTACCGTGACAAATATGCAGATATTCCTCAACGGGGAATCAACATCCGTCCCCCAAGGAACCACACTGGCCGCACTCCTGCCGGAGCACCCGGCGGGATGCGGAGTTGCCGTTCTCCGGCCCGGAGTTGCCGTTCTCCGGCCCGGAGTTGCCGCCGCAGGGGATGCGGACGGGTCGCGCGACACATCCCAGCTCCGGTTCGTAACGACCGCGGGCGACATCGTCGTCGAACTCCTGCCGGGCGTTGTCCTGCCGGTACCGACCGGTGACGTCTCCGACGCCAACCTCCGGGTTCACTGGGAAGACAAATACGCCGTTGCCTTCGGCCCCTTCCGGGCAGACTTCATCCCGGACCGCCAGTCCTACCGCTACGACCGCGGCGTACTTTGTCTCGGCTGCGGCGGGTACGACTCGGAAACCTCCTACCTCATGTTCTCCCGTCTCCAGCATATGGGAGACCATGGGGCAGCAGCAGGGGGAGCGGTTCTCGGCACCGTCATCTCCGGTCTCGGCATCATGAACCGGTGGAGAAACGGCGACCGCATCACCAGAATAGAACACGTCTTCTCCTCGATCGATACAACCAACGCTGCCGTAACCACTGACCTCTCCCTTGCGGTTGAGGACGGCATGCAGATATTTTCCGAGATCCGCATCAACGCGGAGGGCTACACGGAAGATCACACCAGGATTGATACCTCCTGCACCCGATCGGTGGAACATCTTCTGTTTGCGCTGCGCAACGCCGAGTACGTGATCGATCGGACCGCGTCCACCTACATTCGCGATCACGCCGAAGGAAAACTTACCGTCCCGATGGAACTCCAGAAACCCCGGCGGGAAGGAACCGTCACCGTGCGGACCTCGGGGAAAAGTTCGGGCGCCATTTACATCTACACCAGAGACGTCCCGAGCAACCAGCATCACACCCGTACCGGAACGGTCGTCCGCGGCATTGAACTCGCCCGGTTTGCCGGTGCCGGAACAAAACTGTCCGTCAAAGTCGTTCCAAAACAGCTCGACCTTCGCGGTCTGCCGCTCGGCGAGGCAGTCGCCCGTGCCAAGGCACGGGGACTGCGCGTGCTTGCCGACAACCGCGACGTGAACGGACGGGTCGTCATCGACCAGAAACCGGCAACCACCCTTGAAGTCCTCAAAGAGGGAAAGGTCGCACTCTCCACCGTTGCCCTCGAAGATGTCATCGACATCACGCTGGACTACGAACACGCTCCCCGGACGGTTGATCTCTTCCGCCGCGTTACCGGTCTCAAGATGTACGCCATCGGCAGTATGCCATTCTTCTACAACATCGACAACGAGATGTATCTCTTCAAACCGGAGTTCGCCTCAAACGTCAACATCATTCCGGAGAACGTTCCCCGAGAGCCGGTTCCCCCGTATGCCCTTGCGATCACCAATGACGCCAGAAAAGCACGCGGGATGACCGGTGTGCGCAGTGTCGCAAACGAGGAGTACGGTCCGACCGGCGAACCGTTTGAGGGAACCAACGTGATCGGAACGGTGCTTGACACCGACAAACTTCCTCTCATCAAAGACGGTTCAATCGTGTTCATCCGTGAGGTGAAACCGTGAAACCCTATGTGCCCCAGTACGTGGGAACCGTTACCAAGTACGTCTTCGTTGACTCGCCCGACACCACCCCGCAGGACATTGCAACCGCAGCCTACGAAATTGCCCAGGGCGTCATGATCAAGGAGACCTGTTTTGGCTGCCAGATCACCGGCAGCCCGGAGGACGTGGAACGAATCATCTCCCACCTGCGAAAGCTCGATCCCTACCGCATCTATGTCAAGGACCGCGGTTTCCCGCCGGGCGATGCACGCAGATGCCGTGCCGATCTCGGCGGTGCACGTCCCGGCTATCTCGGTCATGAATATGAAATGGGTCTTGTGCGCTACATCGCCTACGGCCTCGAACAGACCGATCCCATGACCGCAGAAGAACTCAGGGCAGCAGCCGGTCAGGAGATGCCGACGCCGGAAGCGCTTGACATCGACATTCTGGAATCCCTTATGAAGGAGGAGTAAACACCATGGCAAAAGTATTCATCTATCCGGCAACCAGCCTCATCTTATCCGATCTCGTGGCACGCTTCGGCCATCAGCCGCTCGGATCGGCAATCTCGATACGCGAACATATTCAGACCCCGGGCTTTGACTCTCCCCCGATTCAGATGACCTCGGAAGACCCGCAGAAAGGTCTCAAGTGGGCGGCTGTCGAAGTTCCGTCCGGTATCCGGGGACGCATGTCCCTCTACGGCCCACTGGTTGAGGAGGCGGAAGCCGCGATCATCATTGACGAACCCGATCTCGCCTTCGGCTGCATGGGCTGTGCACGAACCAACGAACTCCTTGCCTTCATGCTCCGGGAAAAGGACATTCCGCGGCTTGAACTCCGCTATCCGACATCAAAGGAGGAAGGTGTCACGTTTGTTGCATCGATCAAAGAGTTCCTGAAAAACTTGGAGGTACAACAATGAGCGAACAGCCCGTACGAATCGCCCAGATCACCTGCGGCGCAGAATACAGCGGAATCCAGAACGAAATAACCACTGCTGCCGAGACGGTCGGCGGCAAGATGTTCTATCCCGACGTTGCATTAAAGGACGTCAAACGTGCCTACAAAGACTTTGGTCTGCCGGTCAAAAGCCCTGACCTGAAACTTGCCATCGCTCGTGCCCAAGCTATCGTTGAAGGCCGCATCGAAGCGGACGGTATCTTCATTGCAAGCTGTTTCCGCTGTGCGGAAGCAGCAATTGTCAGAAACGAGCTCCGCCGCTACATCGTAGAGAACTCCCGCATTCCGGTGGTATCCTACTCCTTCAACGAGCGGACGGGCTCGTCCACCCTTCTTACACGACTCGAAGCCCTGACCACCATCGCCCGCAGACGCAGCCTCATGGCACGCGAAGTGCAGGTTGGAACAACCATGGGCGTTGACTCCGGGTCCTCGACCACGAAGTGCATCATCATGCAGGACGACGAGATCATCGGTACCGGCTGGAGACCGACCACCGAGGTGCTCAAGAGCGCCGACGAAGTCGTCGCTCTGGCACTCGAAGAGTCCGGCCTCAAAATCTCCGACATTGAAGCCATCGGCACCACAGGATACGGCAGGTTCCTTGTCGGCAAACACCTGAACGCCGATCTTGTGCAGGAAGAGCTGACGGTCAACTCGAAGGGTGCCGTCTATCTCGCGAACGCCCAGAAAGGGTTTGCCACGGTCATTGATATCGGCGGTATGGACAACAAAGCCATCAGCGTCAACGACGGAATTCCGGGATCGTTTACGATGGGCGGCATCTGTGCCGGAGCGTCCGGCAGATTCCTTGAGATGACCGCAAAGCGTCTGGACGTTGACATCACCGAACTTGGCGCCCTTTCCATGAAGAGCGCGGGCGGCGAGGATGTGCCGATGAACAGTTACTGTATCGTGTTCGGCACCCAGTCGCTGGTGAACGCCCTCGCCGCAGGATACAAGCGCGAGGATGTGGCGGCGGCAGCCTGTCACAGCGTTGCCCAGCAGGTGTATGAGCAGCAGCTGCAGGAGGTTGACATCAAAGAGCCGGTCATCATGGTGGGCGGCTCGTCCCTGATTCAGGGACTCGTCCGCGCCATGGGCCGCATGCTTAACACCGAGGTCGTTGTTCCGCACCACTCACAGTACATCGGCGCAACCGGCGGGGCGCTTCTTGCCTCCGGTTTCATTGACCAGAAAAAGGAGGCGTAGATGGCAGGCTTAGACTACTTCGCGGTTGAGTCCACGGAGGATGGTGCCGACAACTACAACAAAATCGCCACAACCGTTCTGCAGGATCACAACCTGCTCTCGATTGTGGAAGGGCTGCATCTCTACATCGATCCTGAGTATCCGCTGTTTGTGGCGACCGGCCTGATCCGTCCGCCGCGAGCGGCTATCCGGGTGTCGGATGTGGGCAACGTGCTGGTGCAGGACGGAAAAGCAACGATTGCAGTAGGTGACGAGACCTATCTTGCCGCGATGCTCGCGATGCTCTGGAACCGGATCGGTCACGACAACGTGGACCAGCCCGACCGGTTCACGGTGATCATCAGCAACGTGGCTATCCCAAAAGATCTCGAAAACTGGATCGTCATCGATCCGGCAGAGTCGCTGTTTAAGGATCTGATCTATGCAATTCAGGTGATTGCACCGGAAGGCTTCAAGGTCCGCCGCGAAAATTACGGGTCTGATCGCTTCTCCTATGCGGCAAGCGAGAACACGCTTCCGGCTGAGGATGTTGACCGGATTATTGCTGACCGGTTCACGCTCATGGAGGAGGAGCTGCGATGATTCTTGTTCCGGTTACCTACAAGGGCGGTGTGTACCGGCTCGATGAGGTGGTTGACTACATTGAGGATCTCGGCGGCTACATTGTGCAGCGGCACAACATTGCCAACGAGGTTGTGCTACAGGTGCTGATGCCGCAGGACGATATCGAAGGGCTGAAGGAGTTCTCCCGTCCGCTTGCAGGCGAGGTCCAGACCTCGCCTCTGGTCGGTACCGAGATTGTCGTGGTGATTCCAAGTCTGGAGATTCATCACCTGCCGCACTCGGCCTGTGATGTTGCCGAGTACCTGCGCAGTCACGGCTCGAAGTCAAACATTCTCGGAATGGCCAGAGGTTTTGGCAAACGCATCTCGCAGATCAATGACGAGGAGCGCGACCTGATCAATGAGCACGATCTGGCAATCTATGTGCTCGGCAACTTTGCAACCTGCATTGAGAAGAAGTTCCCGAAGCTCCGCCGCGGCGTTACGGTACCGATCATTCTGACCGGAGGGCCGTCCCGCGAACAGCTGGAGAAGCAGACCGATCCGCCGGTGGCGGGATATGTCGGCGGTCTCGGCCGGTTCATGCACCGGACACAGACGGAGGCGGATATTCACCGGCTGGATCTGGTGATCGAGGAGGTGGAACGGGTGATCTCCGAGAAACGCAAAGAGCTGTCGCATGATCCGCTCTCGGTGTCGCCTGCACGGATTCAGGATATGATCAAGCAGGAGATTCCGGAGATAGAGGATGTGTACTCGCCGTCGCCGATTGCGGTGCAGCTGACCGGTCTGCGGGTAAAGCTCAGCTATGCGGAGTATGCACAGCGTATTCGCGATCTGGTGATTGAGGGGGATATTACGGTCGGTGATGTGGCGGATGTCCTGCCGTCCCGGATGCGCAATTACATTCTGATCCGGATCCGTCCGTTATCGGAGACAAATATTGTGGTGTAATTCATGGTTGAGTTTGATTTGGATTTTCAGGAAGCTATCCGGGAACTTGAAGAAAAGGGTGCCAAAACAACGGCGGCCGACTGGCTTGCCCGGGTTGAGGAGGAGTACGGGACCGCCCCGTTAATTTACAAGAAGCTTGAGGACTGCCCCGAAGCGCTGATTTCGCATCTTCTCTACAAGAATGCAGTGAATCAGATGAGCAGTCTGGAGCCGCGGGTGATCGAGCTGATCAGCCTTGCGGTGGGGGCAGCCCTCCGCTGTGATCACTGTACGGCGTATCACATGCAGGTGGCAAAAAAGATGGGTATCCCCAAAGAGGAAATTCTGGAGGCGGTGCTGGTTGCAGGACTTCTTGCAAACTCATCGGTTCTGGCAAATGCCTATCGTGTGATACCTGATGCTGCCAAGGAACCGTGCGGGGCAGGTTGTTCTATTGCCGGTGTTCCGGCAAAGAAGGAAGAGTAATCTTCCAGCCACAGGATTTTATATTTTCCTGCGATCTATTTTTAGTACATTTCGGGAAGTGTGTATTTACGAGAAAATATCTGTTTGTGCTGATCGTTTTTGCGTTGTTGTTCGCCGCAGGAGCGGCAGCTGATGAAGGCGGAACAGAGGAGGATTCCTCCCCTGCAAAGATACCAACGGTACCGACGACGGAAGCAACGACCGTACCGACAACGGTGATAACAACAGTGCCAACGACGGAAGCAACGACCGTGCAGACAACGGAGATAACAACAGTGCCGACGACGGAAGCAACGACCGTGCAGACAACGGAGATACCAACGGTGCCGACAACCGAGGAAACGACCGTGCAGACAACGGAGATACCAACGATGCCGACGACGGAAGCAACGACCGTGATTCCGACGCAGCAGCCAACAGAAACCACACAGGAGTCTGAATCCGGGGAGCAGAAATCTCCCGAACAGAAACCATACGCCGACACGGAGAAATCCTCTCTTCCGGAAGATGTAGAGGGCATACAGGGGCTCCTTAAAAAACAGAAGACCGTACTGGAGGAGGCTCTTGAAGAGGCTGATGCCAAAGTAGCTGCATCGACCCGGCAGGAAGAAGAACCTCAGCCCGTATCCGTTCCATCCCCGCAATACCTCTCCGGCGGGACTGCCGAATCCTATCCCCTCAACGGCGATGCACGCCTCGTGTACCCTGGAAATACGGCATTTGTCTATGAAAAGATCAAAATACAAATCACTGCCTCCGCCTATGCCACCTCCATTGCCTACATGAGCGGATCGGCAAATCCGTCCGCCCTCAACACCATCCAGGCGGATGCAAACGGTGTCATCAATCTCCTGGACGTCTCTGTCGGGGGGTACACCGGGGCTTACCGCATCTATAACGGCAGTGAATGGACCGGCGGCTACCTCTACATCTGGCAGCCGGACCTTATCCTCCGTGCTGAGTATGCAGGTTCCACCGACTCCGTGGACGGCAAAGCCGTCAGCAAAAGCAGCAGCATCCACTACATCATTGACTCACCCAAGGTCGGCCCGTCCGGAATCGGCGCAAAAGCGCAGATCATCGTAACCACACCCGTTGGCGGTCAGACCACCATGCTTGGGTCTGTCAGTCTTGCAGACATTGACATCAACTCCGTCCGTGTCACAACCCGTGACATATCCCTTGCCGACTCCGCCCTGCGCGGCGGAACTTACACCTCCCGTGCCGAGTGGATAACGCCGCAGGTCTTTGCCAACTACGCAAAGAAATCCAACACTGTCACCTACTATCTTGGCAGCAGTACCGGAATTTCGCTCACAGCCGGCAGTGAAACCGTTGTCCGGAGCAATCCGTTCACCGTAACCGTCAGCGGTCTGCCGAACACTCCCTACCTCATCAGCCTTGACGCGGGCCGCAGCCCGGGCCCGCAGCTGATCGCAGGACAGCCCGGTGTTGTCCGCGGGTCGGAAAATCCGAAGGTCAGCATCGGCGGCGGTGAAAAATCCGTTCTGCTTCCCGACGGTGCGTCAGGCGATCCGAACTCATGGGGTGTTGTCACCACCGACGCCTCCGGAAAACGGGTGGTTCAGTACTCCACCAGCCCCGTAAACGGCCGTCCGGTCGAAGAAGGTTCTTACACCGTCCGGATCAACGACATCACTGATTACGGTACAGCAGCCGGAAAAGGAAGTGATTATGACCGGGTCAGCATCAGAATAACCGTCGGCGGCATGAGTATGACCGCAACCGACTCCAAGAACTCATACTATCTCGGGGAAGAAATACGGCTCTCCGGAACCAACACCGATTCGGATACCACTTACCTCTTCCTCACCGGCCCGAACCTGAACTCCAACGGTGTCAGCCTTGCGACCCTTGCATCCGGCGAACTCACCAAAGTCTCCGTTAAATCCGATCACACCTGGGAGTACCGGTGGGATACCAGCTCAACCGGTCTTGATACCGGTTCTTACACCATCTACGCGGTCAGCACGATGAATGACAAGTCCCATCTCTCCGGCACCCAGTATGCAACCTACTCCGTGCAGCTGAAGCAGCCGGGCCTCAGTACCGCAACGTCATCGTTTGCCGCCGCCAAAGGCGACACCGTTCATATCACCGGAACCGTCACCGGCAGTCCATCCTCGGTTGCGATCTTCCTCTTCGGTTCAAACTACTATGAACGCAGAACCGTTTCGGTGAGCGACGGCGGGTACGACTACCGGATGGCAATTCCGGAAAGTATGTCCGCAGGCGAGTACTTTGTGGTGGTTGAGCATCCGATGAACGACGGCAGGTTCGGTGTGCAGGAGATCCATCAGGACGGTAAAACTGTCCTTGCTATGGCGGCTCCGGGCGGCGGAACCCAGAGTTCGTTTGTGGTGGAAGGTCCCGGCAGGTTACAGGGTTCGCAGGCGGCGAATGCTCTGGTGAAGATGCTTGCCTCCCCGTACATCGATGATCTTTACACCACGCTGACACTGACGGTGCAGTCACCGTACATTGAGATTACGCCGGTCGGCACCCGGTATGCCGGAGAGCCGTTTGCCGTGTCCGGCCGGACAAATCTTGCGCCGCAGGACAAGCTGCTGGTCGAAGTAGTGCCCGCCTCCTTTGTTCCTTCCGGCAAAAATAATCCCGTGTCGTCGTACGGAACTGCGGGATCGGTTGCGGTGATGAAAGGTTCTCCCGATAATTCATGGAGCTTTTCCGTGGATGGATCGAAACTTTCCCCTGATACCTATACCGTGAAGGTTTCGGGTGAGTCCGTCTCCACAAGTTCTTCAGCAACGTTTGACGTGGTACCAAAGCCGATGGAGACGCCGACACCCAGGCCGACAGAGACCATCCCGGGGACCACGGTTCCCACAACCGTTCCGCCGGCACCAACCGAGTCACCGTCGGTCGTGTTCTGGTGGGCGGGACTGATCGTCTGCGGTGCGGCGGTGCTTGGAACGCTGCGCAGATAAAAAAATATTTTTCAGATATTTTCCAGCGCCAGATCAAGGTCGGCGATGATGTCTGCGGCATTCTCAAGACCGATGGAAAGCCGGATGGTATCGGGGGTTACCCCGGTTGCCCGCTGTTCCTCCGAGGATAACTGCTGGTGGGTGGTTGAGGCCGGGTGAATGATGAGGGATTTTGCATCACCGATGTTTGCAAGAAGCGAGAAGAGCCTCACACTGTTCTGCACGGTGACGGCTGCATCGTATCCGCCCTTCACCCCGAAGGTGACCAGCGGGCCGCCGGAACCGCCGAAGTACCGGACAGCGTTTGCATGCGAGGGGTGATCGGCAAGTCCCGGATAGTTGACCCAGGCAACCTTGGGATGGTTTTTGAGATGCTCGGCGACCGCAAGAGCATTCTCCGCATGCCTTCCCACTCTGAGATAGAGTGTCTCAAGACCGATGGAGGAAAGCCAGGCATGGAACGGACTGAGCGTTGCACCAATGTCACGCATCAGAGAGACGCGGATACTGGTTGAGACGGTGGCAGGGCCGAAGGCTTTGTAGTGTACAAGACCGTGATAGGCCGGGTCCGGCTCGGTGAACATGGGGAACCTGCCGTTATCCCAGGGGAATCTACCGCTCTCAACGATGACGCCGGCAAGTGCGGTTCCGTGACCGTTGACATACTTTGTTGCAGACATGACAACGATGTCTGCGCCGTGTTCGATCGGCCGCACCGTACCGACGCCGACGGTGTTGTCAACGATGAAAGGGACTCCTGCGTCATGAGCTATCTTTGCGACCGCCGCAAAGTCAGGGATGTCAAGCTTCGGATTTCCGATGGACTCAAAATATACGGCACGGGTCTTTTCGGTAATCGCCTCTTTCAGCTCCGCAAGGCTGTCTGAGCTGACAAACCGGACCGTGCGTCCGAGATTCGGCAGCGTGTGGTGAAAGAGTTCATAGGTTCCGCCGTAGAGGTTGTCGGCGGAGACGATCTCATCCCCCGGACGGGTTACGGCGAGAACTGCGTAGCTGATAGCTGCCATGCCGGACGCGGTGCTGATTGCCGCAGTCCCTCCTTCGAGTGCGGCAATTTTTTCCTCAAACGAGCTGTTGTTCGGGTTGGTGAGGCGGGTATAGATGTTTCCCTCCTCAGTGAGGCTGAAGCGTCCTGCCGCCTGCGCTGCATCGCGGAAGACGTAGGCCGTTGTCATATAGATGGGTTCAGCACGCGCGCCTGTTGCGGGATCCGGTTTTTGTCCGGCATGTATGGCGAGCGTTTCTTTTTTGTAGGTATTGGTCATGGAAAAAATTCTCCTGCGTGCTGCATTCACACTGTGAATACACATTCTTCTTTTGCAGGTAAATAGATTTTCATGCCGCGGACAATGCCGAAACTCCGAATAAGTATAAATAGGAGTGAAGACAATCTTGTATTCACAGTGTGAAGTTCACACTGTGAATCCTCGGAAACTCTTCTCCGGCAAACCTGCAGGAGATGATTTCTGCCAGGTTGGCGGAGTGGCTACGCGACTGCCTGCAGAGCAGTTCCACGCCTGTTCAATTCAGGCACCTGGCTCTTCCCGCAAGGGGCAAAATTTTCTTATTCGACCATACTGGCAGTATGAGCATGCCTTCCCGTTCTTTGGGAAAGACCGAATTCCAACATGAAATAAAACCAGCCGCACTGTATCCATGCGGATTACCAAATGCCGGATATGCATGATGATATCTATGTCACAAAAAGCAATTGATGCAGTATTTGCCGGTCTCTTTCACCTGACCGATATCCGGACCATACTTCGCCGGACAGCGCCTCTGCATCAGCTGAACGATGAAGAGAAGGAAACAGCCAGAACATCTATTGACGCTGTACGCAAACAGCTTGCCGTTCTTGAGGAGGAACTCTTGTGACGATGAGATGTGCCGCGGGAATTGAGACACGGACCGTGGAAGAGTCCTCGATCAATCTAGATCCCATCCAGGCTGCTGGCAGACTGACACCGGAAGCAATGAAGGCAGTAATTGCCTGGGGCGACGGCTACTCGGTCTGTGATCACTGCCACAAACCGTTCCGTCTGGACTACGTTGCAAACCCGCCCATTGCAGACTTCCACGCAGACCTCTCCTCATGGCTCGGCATGGATCAGTCGCAGGTAGTACCGGGTGCACGCAGAGCGTTTCAGGAAGTGACCGGCGCTCTCGTCGGCAAAGGCGAACCGGTAATGATGACCGGCATGGGACACTACACCGCGTATCTCTCGGTTGAAGTGGTCAACGGCGTGGTCCGGGAAATTCCGCCGACCCCGGACCATCACATCACCGCCGACACCGCTGCCGAGCGGATCGAAGCGGCCATCCGCGAGTTCGGGTACGCACCGAAACTACTCTTCATCGATGCAGTGGACTTCATGTATGGTAACTTCCATGACGTGAAAGGTGTTGCACGGGTTGCCCATCAGTATGATATTCCCGTACTCTACAACGGCGTCTATACCGTCGGGGTCCTGCCGGTGAACGGAAAAGACCTCGGCGCCGACTTTGTCGTCGGCTCCGGTCACAAAAGCATGGCAGCCCCCGCACCATCCGGCGTCCTTGCCACGACCGATGAGTATGCCGACGTTGTTCTGCGGACAACGAAAATTTCCGGAGATGTTACCGGCCGCAGATTCGGCATAAAACAGGTGGGCATTCTCGGCTGCTCCCTCATGGGCGCTCCAATTGTCGGGCTGATAGCCTCATTCCCGACGGTGAAGGAACGGGTGAAACACTGGGACGAGGAACTTGCCAACCACAAAATTGTAACGGATGCCCTCCTCTCCATTGAAGGAACAAAGATCGCCTCAGAGGTCCCGCGCCGCCACACACTCACCAGAATGGACACCTCCGCATCCTTTGATGTGGTTGCCCGGACGCATAAAAAACGGGGCTTCTTCCTCTCAAGTGCCCTTGCAAAACGCGGCATCACCGGCATTATGCCGGGAGTAACAAAGCAGTGGAAGTTCAACACCTACGGCCTGACCCGGGAACAGGCCGAATATCTTGCCGCCGCATTTGTGGATATTGCCGAGGAGAACGGCCTTCGCATTGCGTAAGGCCGTCCTCACACTTTTTTCGTCAGACTTCCCAGGAAAAGATCTTCATCCGGTGCGATGGATTCGATTGTCGCATTCTCCGCGAACGTATACGGATACCCGCGGACAAGCACCACCGGCACCCCTTCATCCGCCTCGCCCATCAGAAGCTCGGCGGTTGATGCAAGTGAGTCGGCAATTGCCCGGCGGGTCACCTGCAGTTCATGACCGAAGAGATCCGGCCTGCCGCGTTCATCGGTGATCGGAAGAATACCGGAACATCCGATTGCAACACCCGACACGCCGAGCCGCATCGCATGCGTGCGCGAGTCGATGATGATCACTGCAACCTCTTTACCGGTACGCTCCCGGATCTCCCTTCGGATGCGTGCCGCACTCGCGTCTGCATCCTCCGGCAGACGGGTGACCCAGCCGTCCGGCGCGTTGGACTCATCCACGCCCGCGTTCGGAAGCACAAGATTTCCCCGTGCGGCAAGCAGAAATCCCGGAATACCGCCAAGGATCTCATCGCTCTCCGCAATCACAATCTCGGCAATTCGTGGGTCAAGATCATACTTTTCTGCAAGCGCCCTGGCGTTCTCGCCCGGCGTAATATCGGCAAGCCGGATGTTCCGCCCTTCGGTGGTGGACAAGGGTGACTCTGCAAAGAGCAGAATATCACGGTCGCAGATTCTCTCTGCCTCCGTATCACCAACGGCTGCAATCACCCGCCCGACAATATCATCGCCCGGCTCAAGAAGACCGGTAGCAACCCCGTATACGGAAAAACCCGGATTCATGTATGATCTATTGTACTCTGCATCTCAAAAAACGTGACGGGAAAAACAGTTAGCGGGCAATCTGGCGGATATGTTCGTCGGAAAGTCTGACCAGTCCCTCCTGCCCGGCAAGGTCTGCAACGCTGCGCACCGCCTCCAGAAGATGCACGGAATCTTCAAGGAAACTGAGTATATCCGCAGGGAACAGATCAATCCCGTATTCTTCAAGAAGATGATTGTGAATCTCCTTATGGTTGAGTCCCATCTCCCGCAGTTCCAGAACCGCAATCACAAACTTTCGTTCCGGACACCCGCAGAGCGGTGAGTCGCGGCAGCTGCACTCAAGAAAGTCTTTGTAAAAGCGGAGAACCTGATCCCGTGTTCCGGGATCCAGGCTGTCGATATTCATTGACCCTGTGATGGCTTCCAGATTTGCCGGGTGAAACGCGCCGTCCGGCAACCGGTATCCCGCTGCCCGCTGAAGTTTTTTGATGTAGCGGAACCGGGCACGGCCTGCGATCACTGGGCTTCTCCGGCTTCCTCGTCGAAGTTCTTTAAGGACTTCATGGCGTCAGCAATGCGCTCCACCTCAACAAGCCACTCATCAAAGAGGGTCGGCTCATCGGTATCCTTGACATATTTTCCGCAGCAGGATGCACCGTTAATAACAGCTGCTCCGATTGAGGATGCAATGTCCAGAGCCTTTTCCGGATCTTTTTCGAAGACCTTGCGGCCTTCCTTCACGAGGTTTTTGACCTCTTCACTGGGCGGGTATGCCTCTTCCAGGTACTTCTGTCCGGCTGCAAACAGCACCAGCATGGACACCTGCATAGACCCGACAATCTCTGCAACCTCTGACTCCGGCAGTTCCTCCATTACGATCTCCTCAACGCCGCGGAGCTTGGTTCGTGCATCTTCCAGAGAGATTCTGCCGTTCTGATACAGGCGGATGATTTTAATTGTTGCAAGCGTGATGTCGTCGGAGAATCCGTCCAGAATACGGTATCCTTCCGGCATCTCTTCACTGTCATCATCACCGGCAAAATCAGCTTCGGCAAGAGTGTTCAGCCAGTTGTCCCAGCGTTCCTGATTATAGAAGATATAGAACAGCTTTGCCGGTGCCTCCGGTTCAGCCGTTTTTTTAGAAGATTTCTTTGCAGCCATATCTCACAGTAAATAGTTCTGCCCTGATTCTTATAGATGTTGTGATATTCCTGCACAGGAGAGAGTGCATACATGAAGACATTGGTAAAGCCGTCGCATATTTATTGATTCAGAGCGAATACTGAGTACTTCAGGATGTTCACAAAGTGAATGAGAATCCTTCGATAATTCCGGCAAAACTTGCATCGATTTTGCAAAAACGTGCACCACTGCTGATTGCACTTTCCGGGGGTCAGGACAGTCTTGTCCTTCTTGCAACAGCAAAGGCTCTGGATCTTCCGGTTGCTGCTGCGACTATTCTGTCGGAGTTTGCGGTTCCGGGAGAGACGGAACGGGCAGATGCGATGTGCAAAAAACTTGGTGTTCCCTGGTATCCGATTGAGATCGGTCTGCTTAAGGACGCAGCAATTCGATCAAATCCGGTGGACCGCTGTTATCTCTGTAAGCAGCAGATTATGCGCCCGCTTCTGAAGCTGGCGGATGAGCTGGGGAGCAGTGTCTGCGACGGTACGCATGCTGATGACTCCCCGAAAGAAAGACCCGGCTATGCAGTTCTGCAGCAGCTTGGTATCTGCAGTCCGTTTGCCGAGGCAGGTCTTGGGAAAGCAGATATCCTTTCCCTTGCCGACACGCTGGAGATCCCCCGGATTCCTCCGTCATCCTGTCTTGCAACCCGGCTGCCGTTCGGCGTGACCATTACCACGGAACGTCTGAGCCTGATTGCCGCTGCAGAAACACTGCTGCGGGATCAGGGAATTTCCGGGACCCTCCGGGTACGGCTGATCGCAGATGAAGCGGTTGTGGAGGTGGAGGCATGGGAGATGCAGAAAGCGCTCTCCCTCCTTGATCGGTTGGAAGGTCTTGGATTTTCCCATGTACGGGTTGCCGGCTATGCGGCAGGAGGTGTGGAGCGATGGAGACAGACACAGCAGTAATGGTGAGAATCGGCGAGCTCTGGCTGAAGAGCGAGCAGGTAAAGAAACAGTTCATGGCATCGCTGATGCACAATATCCGTGCGGCGCTTGATGCAGAGAGTATTGAGTACAAGACCGAAGAGTACCGGGGCAGGGTCCTGATCTACGGTGATGCGGAACGGATTGCATCGGTTGTCTCACGGGTATTCGGGATTGTAGATGTGAGCATCTGTACAACCTGCGGAAACTCTCCCGAGGATATTGCTGCGGCGGCGATATCCGTTGCCGAAGGAAAACTGCATCCCGGAATGCGGTTTGCGGTACGGGCACGCCGTCAGCATGTTGGCGGGTTCACCAGTCAGGAACTTGCGCGTATTGTTGCGGATGCCGTGTGGGAGAAGGTTCCGGATTTTGTGGTGGATCTGGATAATCCTGAGTACGAGATCTTTGTGGAAGCACGCGAGTACGGGGGTATCGTCTACGACAGCCGCATTCCGGGGCAGGGAGGGCTGCCGCTCGGAACAGCAGGAAAAGCAATGGTTCTTCTTTCGGCGGGAATCGATTCTCCGGTTGCAGCCTGGCTGATGATGCGGCGCGGTGTTGTCGTCTCCGGTGTCTTTATGGACGGCGGCAGATGGGCGGGACCTGCAACAAAAGATCTTGCACTTGACAATGCACGGATTCTGTCCACCTGGTCTCCGGGCCGAAATTTTGCGGTATGGGTTGTGGACATGGAGCCGTTTTTTGCGGCGATGATTGCGTCCTGTGACCGGCATTATACGTGCATCTTCTGCAAGCGGTTTATGATGCGGGTTGCGGATGCACTTGCATCCCGGGGAAGGTTTGATGCACTTGTTTCCGGAGAGAATCTTGGACAGGTTGCGTCACAGACAATCCAGAATATGCGCGTGATCACCGCATCGGTGGAGACACCGATCCTCCGGCCGATCCTTACATATGATAAAGAGGAAACAGTTGCAATTGCCAGAAAAATCGGGACATTTCATGAAAATCCGGGAGATACCGGGTGCCTTGCAGTTCCCAGGAAACCTGCCACCCGTTCCACGGTCGAACTGATCGAAAAAGAGGAAGGGAGTCTGGATCTTGCAGAACTGATTGAAAATGCCTGTGCATCAGCCGAGTTATGGATTGCACGAAACGGCACTATTTCCAGAAAAGCGCTTGAAACCTGATGGTTTATCCCATTTTACCAGGGAAAAATCCTCCCGCGAATTTTTGTCATAACTAAAATCTTTATATTGGGTTATGTCCAAATAAAGTATCACGGGTATCTACCCCAGGTACTGTTCGTCTATGACGAAGCCAGTGTCACATCAACCTATTCGTCAGAGCTGGGGAGTTCTGTTGGCGTAGGCGGATTCTGGTGATAACTCTGGCAGCTTCCGGAAGTTTTCTGGAGCTGTCAAAGAGTACCGTTTCGGCACAATCAGCTCCCCTGAAAGAATCTGTGTCCCCAAGATAGGAGGATTGTTTCCTTTTGGTACTGGCCGCGATTTGCAGATATGCTGCAAACAGATACGCCATTCCCACGAGAAACCAATCAAACTATTTTTTGTGAAAAACTGTTTTTCTGCGATTCTCTGTTTTGTAGAATGTATTTTTTGTCCCGTCAGGGAACCGACGCGAAGTCGGTGCATAGAGTGAAAACAGTACTCAAAAAACGTCAGGAAAATATGGATTATGCCGCGGCAGTAACCTGCTGCGGCATATTTCGATGTAACTCTTGTATGAGAACGGAATCGAAATTTATCCGAAGAGTGCGCCAAGGCCTGCCATGGCGTCCTCTTCTTCCTCTTCCTTGTTCTCTTCCGGTGCTGCTGCCTCTTCTGCTGCTGCGGCTGCCGGTGCTGCTGCACCTGCTGCTGCAACTGCAACCGGTGCTGCTGCTGCCTTGGAGATTGCTTCCTCGATGTCGACACCGTCAAGTGCGGCAACAAGTGCCTTTACACGGGAGTCGTCAACTGCGATACCTGCGGCAGAGAGAACTGCCTTAACCGATTCTTCATCCACAGTCTTGCCTGCGGAGTGAACTAACAGAGCTGCGTAAATGTACTCCATTTTATCTTCACCTATTTTGTATGATAATTATGCCTTCAGGGCGTTTGCTTGTCTGTATGCCTTGCTGATGATCATCTCGATGACACCCTTCTCGTAGATCGGGGCTTCCACACCAAGGTTGCGTGCCTCACGGACAGCCTTTGCAATCTGAGCCTCAGTAACAAACGGACATGAGGTCGGAACTGCTGCGTTGACTGCGAGGTTGAACACCTGCTGTGCTGCAAGAGTGATCTTTGCCTTGTATGCCTCTTCGTCAATTCCAAGAACATCCGGCAGATAAATCTCGCCTTCGTATACGACGGCAAGAAGTGATAAACCGACGGGCATCGGCTTGATATCAAGCTTAGCCAGAACATCGGCCTGTTTTTTGTTGATAGCCTGACCAGCTTTCACAACGGTCTTGGTCTCTTTAATTTTGACCTTGCCGCCGTCAATAGCTGCCGGGATACCTGCCTGCTGGAGTTCTCCGACGATCGGTCCGGGCTTGAAAGAAGTTGGTCCTGCGGGGACAACGATATCCTCAGGAGCGACTTCGCCTGCTTTTGCGGAACGCTTTGTCTTTGTCTGTTCAAGAGACTTGAACAGCTTGAACGGGTTTCCGTCGGCGAAGATCAGTGCAGAGTGCTCACTTACGTGACCATTGAGGTCAATGAAGTGACCGCCAAGCTCATTGAACGCATGCTCAACGAGCGTGTTTCTTGCAACCTTCACAACTGCATTGCCGTGCAGGTTCCTGCGGATCTGCTGGAACTGTCTTGCGGGAATACCGTAGACGTCCACCAGGCCGATAAGCTCATGCTTGCCGGCGTTCTCCACAATCGATTCAACTTCTTCGCGTTTCCACGCGGGAAGGTGGTGGGTATAAATTGCCATGTTTACATCACCTTCACAGCGGGACCCATCGTAGTCTTGACGTAGACGGAACGAACATTCAGTTCGCCGTTTTCGAGTCTTCCCAGTACTCTCTTTAAGACCGCATCGACGTTCTCGGCTACCGCATCCGCACTCATGGCGGTGTTTCCGATCTTCACAGACATGTTCAGTCTGTCCTTGGACCGGATCTTGACGGAGTTCCGAAGACGCTCAACGATCGGAGTAATGTCCTGACCCATCGGAATCGGCTGCGGCATTTTGCCGCGGGGACCGAGTCTCTGACCGAGCCAGCGACCAACAAGTGGCATGACCGCAGTCTCTGCAAGGAAGTAGTCGTACTGACCTGCGAGTTTACGTGCCTCGCGCGGGGCACCACCCAGGCGCTCAATCTCTTCAGGGCCGATAATGATATCGACACCTGCGTTGCGAGCCTGGGACACAATGTCTCCCTTACCCAAGACAGCGATCTTTTTGACGCCTATTGCCTGTGGCAGAAGAATCGTCTCATCAATACGGTTTTTGGGCTGCGCCATGTCCACATGCTTGAGATTGATAGTAATATCAATACTCTCCTGGAACTTCCTCTTGGGCGCCTGCTCCATTGCTGCCGTAACAGCGCTGATAATTTGGGTCTTGTCAACCATTTGATGAAGCCTCCATAGTTCTCGACCGGTTTTTATCCGATCTCCTATGGTTGTTCTCTACAACTGTACATTTTTCGCGGGGTATCTCACCCGCTACCCGTTTGAAGCTGGACACACGCTTTATGCAAGCTGTGCGTCGTACTCGCCTGCATTGACTGCGGCAATTGCGGCTTTCGCCGTCTTGCCGTCGATGGTCACACCAACGGAAACGCAGGTGCCCATGACTTCCTTGACCGAGTTTTTCAGGTCATAGGAAAGCATGCTCTCCATCTTCATCTTTGCAATGCGAATGACAGCTTCAAGCGGCAGATTACCAACTGCCTGAGTGTTCGGAGTGCCGGAGCCCTTCTCGATTCCCGCTTCCTTCATAACAAGTGCGGTTGTCGGAGGGATACCGACCGTTAACGTGACGTTCTTTTTGTCATCGACTGTAACCGTTACCGGAACAGACATGCCGTTGAACTCAGCAGTCTTCTTGTTGATATCATCAACGACTGCTTTCACGTTGATCCCAAGGGGACCCAGTGCCGGACCAAGTGGTGGTCCTGCAGTTGCTCTACCGCCAGGTACCAGTACCTCGACAGTTTCTGCCATTGTATCACCGTATGTCAGTGCAGATCCAAAGATCCGCCTAACATTGGTTTAATAGGGTCGACGTATGAGAACATAAAGGTAATGGGTTGCAGGCATTGTATCGTTCTCACGGGTTGTCCGCAGAACGTAAAGCCGGGAGATGCGGGTATGCGATCCCCGCAAAGATGCACAGGACTCCGAGCCACTGAACCCAGGAGACAGCTTCGTGTAGTACGATGACCGAAGTGATGATAGCCACCGGCAGTTCCGAGGAGCTAAGGATCGTTGCAGCACCGGTGGAGATCTTTGGTGTACCGACTGCATAAAGTAAAACAGGAAGGCATGCCCCGAACAGACCAAGTGCTGCGCCATAGATCCAGATGCCGGAGATCACGGTGCCGTTCGTGAAGAATTCGGGTGAAAGCACGCACAGAAGTACAAACAGCGCGCAGGTGACAATCCAGAAACTCCGGTGTACCGGATGCATCCGGGGCTCGATGCGACCGCTCAGAAAAATGAACACGGCATAACAGAACGCGCACAGGAGACCCGCGCAGACCCCGATCACGGTCAGGGTAATTTCCGTCCCGAGAACCCCGCCGGCAAGCAGTGTCCCGGCGAGAAGAATTACCGCTGCGGTTACAGATGTACGCGAGGGAAGTCTGCGCTCGGCAATGCTTTCCAGAATGATGCCAATCCAGGTGAACTGGAACAGGAGCACCACTGCAACCGATGCCAGTGTTGTCTCAAGCGAGAGGTAGTAGAAGAGACATACCGAACAGGTAACCGCACCGGTGATCAGCAGAACCGCAGCACGGCGCAGGAGCGGAGTGCGGGGTTGTGAAGGAGGAACTGCCTTTTTTCGCCGCAGGATCGTAAGTATCAAAAGAAAGACGCCAAGAAACATCCAGCCGGAGAAGTACTGGCTGATAACCACGTCGGCAAAGGTGTACCCCTGGGCGTAGGCAAGTTTTACAATCGTTGAAAGAATCCCGTAACAGCACCCGCCGGCAAGAACCAGCAGAGGATACACTACAACCCTGATATCCATAAAAAAAGAAAGGGAGATGAGAAATTACTCGTGGTTGCGATCGATCACACGCACATTGTCGCCGCGCACGGTGATCGGAATCGGTACGATGGATTCGTACAGCTCCACCGTGATCTCTTCTTTGGTGTGGTCCACGCGCTTGACCACTGCCTTTTCACCCTTGAAGGGCCCTGCGATCAGCTCAACAATTGTACCCTCTTCAATACCCGACACCGCCGGTTTGGGCACAAGGAAGTGCTTGATCTCCTCCATTGACGTCTCGTTTTTGAGAACAATCCGCGCATGCGCAATTGTCTCCACAAGCTCCTCAATTCTTGCATGCTCTTCCGGACTTTCCACAAAGACATAGCCCTTAATATCCTCCGGAACCACTACAGCCGTCACGACGACGTCCGTCATGTTATTCTCAATCGCCTCGCGGATATTATCTGCAACCGTCCGCTCGTGCTTGGACGTTGTCTTAATTATGTAGTAGTGGTTGCCAAACTCTGAATCAGTCATGGTTTCACGGGAGCAGGTAGTGGAAGACCAGATAAATGATGAAACCGAGAACCCCGATAACCGCGATACCAGCTGCTGCAACGGCGGAGATCTTGAAGAACTCATCCTTCGTTGGTCTGCGTGCAAGTTTTAATACACGCAGGTATTTGCGGAAGAACTCGGAGATACTCTGCTTCGAAACCTCCGGCATCTTTACGTTTACAGCAGAGGATGCTGCCTTCTTTTCAGTATTTTTTTCGTCTGCCAATATATTCACCTCAGGAAGTCAATCTCAAACTTGGATTTCTGGACCTGACTCGATTGTGGTGCCGTATATGTTTGCTCCTGCTTACCATAAATCTGTGGGGACTGAACTCCCGTTACAATGAGCATGGTACGCATGCGGCCTTCCATCTCCGGGTCAACCTGCACTCCCCAGATGATCCGTGCTCCCGGGTCGATGCGCTGGTACACTTCCTGCACAACACCTTCGGCCTCGAACATGGTCATGTCCGGGCCGCCGATGACGTTGATGAGTGCAGCGGTTGCGCCGGTGATGTCCACATCAAGCAGCGGAGAGCGCAGGGCTTTCTTGATGGAGTCGGTTGCTTTGTCTTCGCTGTCGGACTCGCCCATACCGATCATGGCGATACCGCCCTGTTCCATGACGGTGCGGACATCGGCGAAGTCGAGATTCACAAGACCGGGCAGGGTGATCAGTTCGGTGATGCCTTTTACGGCACGCATGAGGACTTCGTCGGCGACTTTGAATGCCTGGGAGAGCGGCAGACGCGGGACGACCTCAAGAATGCGGTCGTTCGGGATGACGATGACGGTGTCTGCCACCTCACGAAGCCGTTCAAGACCGATCTCAGCGTTTTCCATACGGGTCGCGCTCTCGCTCGTGAACGGAAGAGTGACGATTGCAATGGTCAGTGCACCGACTTCCTTGGCAATCTTTGCGACGATTGGTGCGCTGCCGGTACCGGTTCCGCCGCCGAGACCTGCGGTGACGAAGACCATGTTTGAACCGTTGATGGACTGACGGATAACATCCTCGCTCTCAAGTGCGGCTTCCTCGCCGCGCTGCGGCATTGCACCGGCACCAAGTCCTTTTGTCGTCTGGCGTCCGATCAGAATGCGTTTTCCGACACGGCCGCGAAGCATCGAGAGGTGCTGGGCATCGGTGTTCAGTGCGTAAATCTCCGCACCCTCAACACCTTCTTCGAAGATGCGGGCAACGGTGTTGGACCCGCCGCCGCCGCAGCCGACAACGGTGATCTTCGTCTTCAGAGATTCAAGAATGTCATCAAACTCGTCGTCGTCATCGGTGTGATTTGCTGCCGGCGCCGTGTACTTGTACTGGCTGGAAAAGTCAATGTCCTGCTTGGGAGCTGCCGGTTCAATGGCTGGTCTCGGAGTCGGAACGGGTGCTGCCCGAGCCGGTTCGGGTGCGGGTTCTGCATATACCTGTTCTCTGCGGGGAGTGAGTTCGACCTCATCCTCTGCGTCATATATTGCGGAGACTGCGCTGTTGTCGCGTGCGGTTTCTTCAAACCGCTTGCGTGATAGTGCTTCTTCTACGATTGATCTCATGAGTAATTCTCCAATCCCGGGATATGGATGGTGGACTGAACCGTCTTTGTCACCATCTCCGGCGTGACCGTTCTGCCGTCCGGAAGTGTTACAGATTCCCCTGCAACGAGTTTTCCAAACAGCGGACCGGAGGGGACGCCCTGCGTGCGCGCGAGCCGGGCGTCAAACTGCCGGCGGGTTATGGTGATCTGATCACCTTCCACCGTGGTACCCTGTGTACGTGTTATTTGTTGGATTGATAAAGCTATTAAATCACCTGCTATATCACGGCGGCGGGAGGCGGTTGTCAGCAGGATCGGGAGAACTTTCCCGCTTTTGCCGGTGAGGTGAAACACGCCGCCGATCCGATCCAGTTCCGCAAACAGGACGTCTTCCCTGCCGCCAAATGCTTCGCCGAAAAAGTCCCCGGGAAGGATAATGGAGGCCGGTTCTCCCGCACCGATTTCTCCGTGCGGGAAGAGTTTGACGGCAGGATCGATCTCTTGCGCAAAGGAGAGGAAGTCAGTCCAGATTTTCCAGGGCATGGTTCCAATCTTGTGCAGGTCGCCTTCCGTTACTTCGGGGATGCCGAGCTCCTTCAGCAGTCCTTCGATGTGGGCGGCTTCCGGTTTCGACATCGCTTTTTTGTCGACATGTGCGGCAATCGCGCCGCTTTTTTCGATCATCTGCTGGATCATTGCGGTGTCTGTACCAGCAATGTTTCTGGTATGCATCATGTGTCCGAATGCCCCCCGGGTTTCGAGGGCAATGGCGGTCTGCCGGACGGCGTAGTGCGTTCCGCCAAATCCGATCAACGGAATGATTTCCTCTTCGGGGTCGGCCATGAGGACACTTGTTGCCGCGGCACGGACGGCGTCTCTGTTCCGCCATTCGGTTTCGGTACTGCCCACTTCGACAAAGAAGTACGGGGCATGAATATTTGTCGGGCCGTGATGGGTGATTTCGTAGGAGACCCGAAATCCTTCCGGAACGTACTTCTGATGGTTGCGAAGAACCGCACGCATCCATGCGGGCGCAGCAAGGCCGAGTTCATGGGGGTTTCCGCCAAGGTCTGCGGTGGTGAAGTTTCCGGCAGGGTGGACGGTAAGAACGGGGACAGGGTTAACGCTTGCGTGACGGGCGAGGAAGATGACGAGGTCGGTATCCGGACTGGTGATCGCGTCGTCTGCGTTGATGATGCGGTCGTTCCATTCGCGGAAGGTTATTGTGTGTTTGGTAAGGAGCGGCCATCCTCCTTCCGGCGGGTTTTGGATGAGTTCATCCATTGCGGCACGGAGGTTTGTTCCGGCGATATCGGTAGTGGAGTGGATTATATCGATCTTCATGCGGGTAGAGTTTTTGGCGTCGGGAAATGATGTGTGTTTTCTTTGGGGTATGAAGAGCGTGTGATGCCATCAGGAAGGAAGTACCCTTCTGCTTTCTTCAAAAAAGTATTTCAGAGATACCCGATGCCCGTGACTATACTCACAATCCACAGTATCGCAAATATTACCGGAATATGCGCCAGGTACACCGCAAGCGTCACTTTGCCGTTGCCCATACGGGCAAAGAACTTCCCGATTTTTCCCGCATCCGGAAACCGGAAACTGCGGATGCCGTTGGGATAGAAGATATCACCGAGCGCAATACCGATCAGCAGCACACCGAACCAGGGGAACAGCGGGAAGTAGTCCTGCGTTGTGTCCAGGAAGTCCGCACCATGAATGCCCAGCGGATACAGCCATTCAGGAGCGGTGATCTCCGGAATCACGAAGATGCCAAGGAGGACGACAATGATGCCCGGAAGTATGTTCCACTTCCCGAACCGGAGGAACGGCAGGCACAGCAGCATTGAGACGCTGAGCATATGCAGGAAACCGAACTTGACATACACGTCATTATGCAGGAGAAGTGCCGCACCTGTATAAGTGGCAATTGTAATTCCGATTGCAACGACGAAGAGGAACAGGGCTTTTATGACGATGGAGCGGTAGTACTCTTTTGTTGTTCTTCCTTTTTTACGGGCATGCCGGAGAATCAGGGCAACACCCGCGATGAGGATAAAAGATGCCGATGCAATGTTGATCGTTCCATAGTAGCTGAGGAACTCTTCATCCTCAATGATCATGTGGAAGATCACCATGCAGGCAAGGAAGTGGTACACGATCATACCGACGAGGGCAATGCCCCGGACTGCGTCCACTTCCCAATATCTCTCGCCCATGGTATTCCGTCCTATTTGGTTTCGATGGATATATATTTTGATATTGGCGGAGCTCTTTGCCCACCATGAAATACGATTCCGGGAAAAAAACAGGAGGACACGGTTAGTTATCTTAACCATACCTACCCCGCAAAAAAGAAAAAAATTATTTCCCGTCTTCAGCATCCTTCTTCGGACGCTCAGGCTTCACATACGTGATGGCAAATGTTTCTTTTCCCCGCTCGTTTGGCGTCGCAGAAGCCGAGTATTCGGTTGCAAGCGACAACCCGCCGAACTTACACAGCTCCACGCACTGGCCGCAGATAACACACCGGAACCGGTCAATCGTCCACGTCTTCGCCGCACGATCAACAATGATCGCCTGCGACGGACAGCGCTTCATACAGATCGTACACGATGCACACTTTGACGGATCGAATACAATGTGACCGCGGGTCGCATCGTAATGCCGGGCAGGTTCTGCCGGAAACGTTGTCGTCACCGGTTTGTGAGTAACCTGTCTGAGGATAGTTTTCAGCATCTTCATCCCAATTCACCTCTCCATACAGCCGATGCACGGATCAATTGTCAGCACAATCTGCGGTACATCCGCAAGCTCCGCGCCCGCCAGCATCGCTACCAGTGATGGAACATTTGTGAGTGTCGGTGTCCGCACGCGGAACTGTGTCAGATATTTTGTACCGTTACCGCGGAGATAGTGAATCACTTCGCCGCGGGGCTGCTCGGACCTGCTGAAGTACTCGCCGTCCGGATTACCCTTCACCGGCACGGCCACATCGCCGTCCGGCATTGCGGCAATGATTTTGTGAATGATGTCAACGGACTGGAACAGCTCCTTGCACCGTACCTCGCAGCGTGCGTATCCGTCACAGCCGTCTGCTGTTACCGGTTTGAACCCGATATCCTGATACGCCAGATACTCCGATGTCCGCACGTCCATGGGGAGCCCTGATCCGCGTGCAACCGGCCCAACCGCGCCGAGATTGTAGGCATCGTCCGGTTTCAGGATTCCTTTGCCGACCAGCCGCTTCTTCAGCGTGTAGTCGTTGAGGAAAACGTTCACCATCTCCTGCATCTCGGATTCAATCCCCTCAAGCCGCCGGTCCATACCGGACAGGAACTCATTCGTCACATCGCGGCGGACACCGCCCACCTTGCAGACACCCTGAATTACCCGCCCGCCGGTGGTTGCCTCAAGCTCGTTTAAGATCGATTCGCGGATCTTCCATGCGTTGTAGAACAGACTCTCAAAGCCCAGCGCATCCGCAAACAGACCAAGCCAGAGCAGATGGCTGTGAATACGCGAGTACTCGCCCCACATCGTCCGGAGATAGTTGGCACGTTGTGGAATCTCAATACCCATCAGTCCTTCCACGCCCTGGCAGAATGTGGAAGAGTGCGTGAAACTGCAGATACCGCAGATGCGCTCCGCAAGGTACACAAAATCCGCATACTCGCGGCGATCCACCAGACTCTCCAGACCACGGTGCACGTAGCCGATGGACGGCACCGCCTCGACCACGTGTTCATCCTCGATCACGAGGTCCAGATGAATCGGTTCGGGCAGCACCGGATGCTGCGGGCCGAACGGCACAACCGTTCGTCTGCCGGTCATGATGCGCCCTCCTTCGGGACTTTCGTCACCGTCGGTGCGGGTGTTTCCTTCTTTTTGAACGGATAGGGCACACTCGTTCGGATGAACGTTCCACCGAAGTCGATCGTCATGCCGGTGAAGGTAAACCCGTAGAGATCATGAATCTCATTTTCGTACACAAACGCGCCGCCGTAGGACGCGCCGATGGACGGGATGACCGTTCCTTCCGGAACGGTCATCCGGTAATGCCGGAGATCATTTTCCCGGGCAAACGAGTAGGTAAGGTCGTACTCCTCAGCCGCCGCAGTACAGGTGATCACCACAAGACGGCGCCCCTCGGCCTTCATGTCAGCCGCTATTTTTTCAATTCCTGCGGGAGATGCAGGGATAATTTCCATCGTCATAGTGAACCTCCGCTGTCAAGTACAGCACGTTTTTGTTCCAGAACGCCGATCGCTTTGACCACTCCCTCAATCAGAGCCTCTGGCCGCACCGAACATCCCGGTACATACACGTCCACCGGAATGATCGTGTCAACGCCGCCGGAGACATTGTAACAGTCGCGGAACACGCCGCCGGACGATGCACAGATGCCGACCGCAACAACGACTTTCGGTTCGGGGATCTGGTCGTAGAGGTTTTTCAAAACCTCTTTGTTCTGCTCGTTTACACTGCCGGTCACGACAAAAATATCCGCGTGCGCCGGGTTGCCGGTATTGATAATGCCGAACCGCTCCACATCGTACAGAGGCGTCAGGGCTGCGAGAATTTCAATGTCGCATCCGTTGCAGCTGGACGCATTGTAGTGCAGAAGCCAGGGAGACTTTCCTGCCGAACTCATCCGATCACACCTCCTAAGAGACCGATCACCGCGATGTTTGCGACACCGAGGAGGATCGTTACTATCCACAGACTCTTTACCGTCATCTTCCAGGTCACCCGCGGGAACAGGTTGTCCATCAGAATTTCCAGGAAGTAACAGACGATGATTACGATGATGCCGAGAACAGGATTTCCTGCAAAGAACAGGAACATCAGGGCAAGGATCAGGATCGTCTCATACCAGTGGGCGATCTCCACCTTTGCAAGCGTTCTGCCGGATAAGGACGAGGTCACACCTTTTACCAGTTCCTGATGGGCGTGATGCGACGTCGCAATATCAAACGGGGATTTGCGCAGTTTCAGCGTCAGGACCGCAAACAGCGCGAGGAATACGCCCGGCAGATAGACGATCGGCGGAACTGCCGATGCGAGAATGTCGGAGGCGAAGAAACTGCCTGTTATCATGAAAAATCCTGCCGCAAGGAGGATCAGAATCGGCTCTGCAACCATGACACCGATCAGTTCACGTTCCGCACCCACGGTTGAGTACGGGGCGTTTGCCGCATACGCTGCAAGAATCAGGAACGTATGCGCAAGGGCAAGGGCAAAGACGACCAGCAGCAGATCACCGCCGGCGAACAGCAGTGCACCGGAGAAGGCAATGAGTACCAGATAACCGGTGGTGAAGATCATCTCCACCGGGTTTGCAAATGCACGTTCTTTGTGCCAGAGTTTGCTGATGTCGTAGAACGGCTGTAAAACCGGCGGCCCACGCCGGCTCTGCATCCGTGCGGTAAGTATGCGGTCAATTCCTGCGATCAGTCCGCCGAGAAGCGGTGCAAGAACAAGGAACAGGACTGCGCCTGCTGCAGCAAGTATCAGATTCATATCATCACCCCCAGAAATGCGAATGCAAACATGACGATGATGAGAAGAAGGGAAATTATCCAGGATGGTTTGAGTAAAACCTCCTCTCCGCAGTACTCTTCCATGTAGTAGTTTGCAGACTTCGCTTCTTTGTACACGCCAAGCGATCCGCGGAATCGACCATCCTCATCAACACCGCGACCGCAGAGATACGGCGGTAGGGTTCTGCCTGCGGCAGAACCAAAGTACGCTGCAAGAACGAGGACGGCGAGAATCACGAACATGACGGCGATCATGAGAATATTGTCGGCGATCATTGCACCGGTCACCACAAATTCCGTATATATTCCGGCAAGATACGGCTCGATACAGTACACGATGATTGCAGTAAAGCCGACACAGCAGAGGACGGTGAACACACCGGTTGTTGTAACTGCAATCTTTTCGGAAGTATGCAGTACGGTGTCAGGAGCCTGCGGGCGGTTCATGCGCATGAAGAGTTTTCCGAGCCACTTTGTCCAGAAGAATATGGTAAAGGCACTGCCGAACGCAAGGAGGATGACGAACGCCCAGCCGAACGGAGCGTCAAGGAAGGCAATGATTGCTGCCCATTTGGAGATGAGCATACCGAACGGCGCAAGGTACATGCCGCAGATTCCAATGACCATCATGGTTGCCAGAAGCGGGAGTCGGACAAGCAGTCCGTCCATGTCTTCAATGTCACGGCTGCCGATTCTGTGTTCAACCGCACCGACACACATGAACAGGAGTGCTTTTGCAACGGCGTGGAAGATGATCAGAAGAATTGCCGCCATGACCGCTTCCGGGGTACCGATTCCGGCACAGGCAGTAATCAGACCGAGGTTTGCGATGGTTGAGTAGGCGAGGACTTTCTTTGCGTTGCTCTGCGAGATGGCAAGGGCAGAGGTTACAAAGAAGGTGAAAACACCAATCGCGGCAAGGGCAGTGCCGACGGCGGTATGCGAAAAGACCGGCGCGAAGACAACCAGCAGATAGACGCCTGCTTTTACCATAGTGCTGGAGTGCAGCAGGGCGGAGACCGGGGTCGGTGCGACCATTGCACCGGTGAGCCATGTTGAGAACGGCATCTGGGCGGCTTTGGTGAGACCGGCAACGGCGATGAGTGCTGCCGGGACGGTGAGTGCCGCCATTTCCTGGCAGCCGACAATCCCGGTGATACTGAGAAGATTGGCGCCGTCAAGCGGTTTTATCTCCAGAAGGGAGATGATCGCAAGGGTAAATGCGATACCACCGATGAGGTTCATCCACACGGCGCGGAAGGAGTTGGTAACTGCTTCAGGCGTTTTTGAGTATCCGATGAGGAGGAAGGAACAAAGTGTGGTGACTTCCCAGAAGCAGAGAATCCACATGAGACTGTCGGAGAGAACGATACCGAACATGGCGGTGAGGAAGACGAAGAGCATCGCGAAGAAGTACGGTTTACGTTCCGCAATCTCGGTATGGTGATGATGATAGTCTTTCATGTAGCCAAGGGCATAGACGCAGATGAGGGTGCCGATAATGCCGATGATCAGTACCATAATCGCCGACAGGTTGTTGACGACGAATGCGGTTGAGATAACGACGGATTCGGCATAAACGAATTCCAGAACAAACAGCAGGGCAAGCTGGATCAGGCCAAGGGCGAGCGGAAGAATTCTCCGGTATTTGAGGGAGAGTGCAATGATTGCCAGGGCAATCACAAGCTCTGCGAGGAAGAGACCGACGCTTATCAGTTTCGCATGTTCCAGGGCAATTAGTATCGGGGCGGGACTCGACCATGCAAGGTATGCAAGGAAGAGAGATGCAGCGATAAGAACTGCCGAAGCAACACCTACGATACCGTTGCGGATGGCGTCCCTGTTCAGCACGGCAAGAAGTATTGCGGCGACCAGGGGAACCAGCAGCAGTATGAGGATGGCTACGAGTTCCGGCGGGTACATAATATCACTTGTTGAAAGTATGGGGATTGATCATTATTAATCATTCTAATAAATTCCCGGTCCGGACCGGAACCGAAAAGAGTGGTTTTCCTTGCTTTCGTTCGTATCTGCGGCTCATCCGAATCATTCCGGTGCTATTCCGGAGACATGCGGGGCACGGTATCAATCTATAAGAAAGCATAAGACCTGCAACGACAAACTAAAAACAGTTATGGCTGAGGATGTGGCAGGCAGTTCGATGCCTCAGGATATTCTGAATACCTTCTACTCCGGCGAAAATCCGCTGTGCGTCATGCAGAATCTTGCCGAGGAGCAAAGCCGCAGGAAAATAATCATCGTCTCGGATCAGCGGCTGATGTACTTTGAGGAGAACGCGACCGGTATGTATGATGATACGCTGTATGCGTTTGCCCGTATTGAATCGGCTGTCTTTCATGAAGGAAAGAGATCGGCGGAACTGCGGATCACCGATACGGATGGTGCGGTGCTGAAGATCGGCTGGCTTCTGAATGAGGAGGCCGAGCGGCTTCTTCTGACGTTACAGTCGGCGATGAATGATCTTGGTACAGCCCTGGTGTCACTTGACCGCAGAAAGTCGATGTTTTCCGGCGAGGAGTGGACGCTGAAAAAGCCGGTGGATTACCTGACAAAAGTCGCGAAGTCGGATGCCCCGCCGATGACGGAGAGCTATATTGCGCCGATTCTTCCCAAAGATGAGGAGAAGGAAGAAGACGGGGAGACGCCGGAGCTGTTTGAGGAAAGCTGCGAACCGGTTTCCGGACCGGTGACTCCCGCAGCGGAGGAGACGATGGATCAGGATACCGTGAAAGAGTGTCTGAAAGCACTTCGCACGCTGTATGATAATCATGTTCTGACCGAGGAGCAGTACCGCAAACTGCGGCTGCCGCTTCTGGAGAAACTGGATATTTAATTTCTTTTTTTGTGCCGTCCTATCCATTCAGTTCCCGGAAGCGTCCGGTGCTCTCGTGTTTCGTTTCCGTCCCAGAGACAATGCATATGAAATGTGTCTATTCAGAAAAGCTCTTTACATCTCCTGCATAAGGAGTAATTATGAATGTGAGAAATCCCGGGATAGCAAACTTCGGTATTACCGTCATCCAGTCACGCCACAGTGTCCGCAAATTCAAGGAAGAGGAAATTCCGCCGGAGTTTATCAGAAAAGCTCTGGAGTGTGCATCCAAGGCACCGACCGGCAGAAACAAACAGCCGTGGATCTTTGTTGTCATCAAAAACAAAGAAACCCTGAAAAAGATCGCGGAACTCGCACCCAACGGAAAGTTCATCGAAGGTGCGGCAGTTGGAATCCTTGTCCTCGGCGAGGCCGACTGGAAGTTCACCGTGGAAGACTGTTCGGCTGCCACCGAAAACCTGCTCCTTGCCCTGCACGCTTATGGCTACGGAGGATGCTGGATTGCAGGTAACCAGATGCCCTACGCAGATGCGGTTCGTGAACTGGCAGACGTCCCGGAGACCTATAAACTTGTCTCCATCATTGCCGCAGGAGTTCCCGACGTCGGCGGCATCACGCTCGCAGAAAAGACTCCGCTGGAAAAGCTGGTCTTCTCTGAGAAGTATCAGTAATACAATGATTCTTGAAGTACCACCAACATCCGTACCGCCCCCGCAGGCGGTGAACGCTGCCGGTGCACGGCAGCTGATCAACGCGGGAAACACCATCGTCATCGATGTCCGGACGGAAGAGGAGATCGCAAGGGGCGGGTACCTGAAAAGTGCCCGCCGGATCGATTTCAGTTCCCCGGACTTTGCAGAAAACATTGCCGCTCTTGCAAGAAACAACGTGTATCTGATCTACTGTCAGTCCGGAATCCGTGGTCTCCGGACCGGCATGCTGATGGAAAAACTCGGATTTGTACACGTCTATGTTCTTGACGGAGGAATAAACACCTGGCTGCGTGCAGGACTTCCCACCCTGCACGACCAGCAGTAATCCTCTTTTTTTTTGGGCCGCCGCTGGCAGAATACCCAAAACAGCCTCTGCATCACCAACCTTATCCCCTTGTTTCACCAAACTAGTTGATATGGTCAGACCGGTTTTACAGGTCGCACTGGACCTTACGGAACTTTCCCGCGCGGAAAAAATCGCCGAGGAAGCAGTTTCCGGCGGTGCCGACTGGATAGAGATAGGGACTCCCTTGGTGAAGAGCGAGGGAATGGAAAGTGTCCGCCGGATGCGGGCCCAATTTCCCTCCGTAACGCTCGTGGCCGATCTGAAAACCTCTGATACCGGAGCGATTGAAGTGGAGATGGCGGCAAAGGCAGGGGCAAACGTTGTCTGTGTGCTTGCTGCAGCCGATGATGCGGTCATCGCCGACGCCCTGCGGGGTGCGGCGCTCTACGGGGTGGAGATCATGGCCGACATGATGAACGTCCGTGACCCCGCCGCCCGGGCAGAGGAGCTGGCCGCACTCGGAGTGCAGATCATCAACGCCCATGTGGGAATCGATCAGCAGATGACCGGAAAAGATCCTCTTGCTCTGTTGGATGCGCTCGGAAAACTGCCGGTGAAGATCGCGGTCGCCGGAGGACTCAATGCGGAGACGGCAGCGGCTGCCGCCGCACGCGGTGCGGATATTGTCATCGTCGGCGGAACGATCATAAAGTCTGCGGACGTTACCGCCGCTGCCGCCGCCATCCGGGCAGCGCTCGACAGCCCGAAGTCTGTTCGTTCCGAAAAGAAAACGCTTGACGATCAGATCCGCGAACTTCTCCAGACCGTTTCCGCACCAAATGTCACCGATGCCCTCTACCGGAAAGGAGCGATGGCAGGACTGAACGAACGCCACGTTCCGCACAAGATGATCGGGCGTGCAGTAACCGTACAGACGTTTGGCGGCGACTGGTCCAAACCGGTACAGGCCATTGATTCCTGCAATGCGGGGGACATTCTGGTCATCAGCAACGACAAACGTACCGACATTGCCCCCTGGGGCGAACTCGCCACCCGTTCGGCGATGAACCGTGGGGTTGCCGGAATCATCATCGACGGTGCAGTCCGGGACTGGGACGATATTCTGACACTGGACATCCCGGTGTTTGCAACCGCCGTGCAGCCGAACGCCGGAGAGCCGAAAGGGTTCGGTGAAATCGGGGCGGAGATCTCCTGCTGCGGTCAGACCGTACGTCCCGGCGACTGGCTGATCGGGGATCAGTCAGGCGTGGTTGTCATCCCCCGCGAACGTGCTTATGAGGTTGCCCGCCGTGCCGTTGAGGTCTTTAAGACCGAGACGCGGGTGCGGGAAGAGATCCGCCGCGGCGGAACGCTGGGAAGTGTTGCACAGTTGCTGCGCTGGGAGAAAAAATAATGGCAGGCAAACCACGGGTCCAGAATCCTTCCGATCCCGTGCTCTGGTGCAAAGAAGCCGCGTCGCGCATCGAAGCAGGAGATCAGAAAGGCGCCATCTACTGTTATGAGGAATCGCTGAAAATCCGGCCAGATGTGCCGGATGTCTGGTACAATCTCGGCCTGCTGCTGGAAACGATCGGGCAGCAGACCGCAGCACTTGGCTGTTACACAAAGTCCTCGGAGATGTTTCCGGGCGACTACCGGTTCTTTGCGGAACGCGCACGACTGCTCGCCGAAGCCGGAAAATATCTTGACGCGGTGGTTGCCGCAGGCGATGCGCTGGCAATCAATCCCCATGCACCGCAGATTCATGCAAACAAGGCGGGATACCTCATCCGCGCCGGAGATGCGGCGGGAGCGGTTGCCGCGGCGGATGCAGCCCTCGCCATTGATCCGGCAAACGCGGCGGCCTTTGCAAACAAAGCAAATGCCCTGGTAGTCCTGGGAAAAACCGGTGACGCGGAGGAAGTTCTCCGCAGCGGAAGAGAGGCGGTGCCCACGGATGAACGCATCGCAAAGATGCTTGCAAACCTTCTCGTGCGTACCGGGAAGTGGGAAGAAGCGCTCGCTGTTGCGGAAGAAGTCCTGCTGATCACTCCCGAAGATGACGAGGTGTGGAGCATCAAAGGAGCGGCCTGTGCGTATCTGGGAAGAAAGGATGAAGCGGTCGCCGCATTCGGGAAAGCAATGAAGATCAATCCGAAGGAGAAATCCTACAAACACAACCGCGACGCGATCAAAAATTCATAAAATATTTTTTACAAAGTTTTCAAAAAAAAAGGTTTCAGGCATTTGTCCGGTATGCCTGAACAACTTTCATCTCGATAGTATCGTATCCGTACTGAAGAACCATTTCATCAGCAGTCTTGTTGGTAACAAGTGCAGGGCGGATTGCCATCGTTGTGGTATTGCTGGTTGCGTTTACCACCGGGAAGTTCATGAGTCCCATCGTACCGACGGTCCAGTTGGTGTAATCAATACCCATCTCGATGGCCTGATCTTTGGTGTAGGTCGTCTGGAAGAAGGAACCTGTGGACTTTACGGTTCTTGGCTCACCGATTCCGAGACCGACAACGCCGGTAGCAATCTGGTTGTACTCCTGATTCAGCATCCGGAACGGGTGCTCGTACGAGGAGTTAATCAGGATCGGCGTTCCGTTTACGACGTCCACCTGCTGACCTGCAATAAGACCAAGATACTCGGTTACAGCCGGAAGTCTGTCAGCGGGAGAGGCGTTGTAGACATCAATCGAAGAGGTGACCATCGGAATATCGCCGATATACATCGTATAATCCACTGCCACGATGTTTCCTGCTTCAATCGTTCCGGTGGTGGTTCCGCCGTTCGGGTTGAAAATATTGCTAAAATTACTGAACGAGAGGATACACATTACGACAAGAAGGACACAAAATGCGACTACGCCCACCTGTGTCCAATTAATATCCTTTTTCTGACGGGGTTTATCGCCCGCGTTACTCTTCGTCTGTACTGCCATTTCTCTATAGTATGGGAAGGGATGCCTCATAAAGTAGTTGCTGTCCCCGGTTTGCCAACACACAAATGTTTATATTAAATTATGACTTACTATTAGTAAGTCACAATGAACCGCTCCGTGCGAGTGACCAATAGCATACGAGGTAAAATATCATGTCAATCAGACCATATCAGTTCAGTTTTACATCCCTTGGCAACGAGCTTGACTCGCTGTTTGCCGAGATGGAGAGCCGTGCATGCGCTCTCATGAATCAGTCCGGCGCATCGACTCTTCCGGCCGCGGTAAAAAGCGGCAACTACTCGGTGTTCGGCAGTGATTTCCACGTGGATCTCTGCGAGAATGAAAATGAGATCATTGTAGTTACCGATCTGCCGGGTGTGGAGAAAGAGAATATTTCCATCAAGCTCCTGAATCCCGAGACTCTGATGATCAGAACCGAGCAGCAGTCGGAGACGGAGGAGGAAACGGAAGGCACCTACCATCTGCGCGAGCGGAAACTCGGCAGTATGCAGAGAAATATCCACCTGCCGGCCGCTGTCCGGGCGGAGGGCGCCAAGGCCAGTTTCAAGAACGGTGTTATGGAGATTACCCTGCAAAAGGAGCAGGCGGAGGAAGGAACAAGTATCACTATCGAGTAATCGTCACTTCAACCAGCCGTTCTGCAGGGAACACCACTCCCGATCCCCCCACCATACCCCCAATACTCCCCACTTTTTTTGTTCGATGCATTGATGCTGTTTCACTACGAATTACTATCTCAAGCAATGGAGAAGAAGCAGGTCCGTGACTACATGACGCACGACGTCATCAGCGTTGATGCGGGCGAGACCATTGGTGATGTGATCCATCTGATCCGTACTACCCATCATGACGGGTTTCCGGTGGTGCGGCAGGATAAAGTGGTCGGCTACATCTCTGCGCGCGATATTATCGGGGAACATCCGCTGACAACCGTGGATCAGCGGATGTCGCGCCATCCGATCAAGGCAACGTCGAATCTGACGATCACCGAGGTTGCCCGCAGAATTTTCCGTTCCGGAATTCAGAAGCTGCCGGTTGTTGATGAGGAGAATACTCTTATCGGCATCGTTTCGAATGTGGATGTGATCCGTTCACAGATTGAGCGGGTGACGCCGGAAAAGGTTTTCAATTTTATGAGTACGCTGCATACGCTCTACGGGGTGGATCCCACGCTTTCGCGGGAGACGATTCCGATTGGCGATATTCAGCCGACCCAGTCCCTGGTGTTTCAGGAGGAACTGGAGGGCAGGATGTATGAGCTGAAGATGCATCTTGCCGAACCGGTGATTGCGGTGCGGTGCTGCGGCCGCCTGATTCTTGTGGATGGTCATCACCGGGCGGTTGCAGCACAACGGCTGGGTATTCCGGTGCTTGATGCGTATGTGGTTTCTATTGATGCGGATATTGAGCTGGGGCTTGAGAAAACGGCACATTCGATGCATATCTATACACTTGCGGATGTGCGGGTTGATGACAGTCCGGAGCATTCACTGGTCGGGCCGACGCATCCCGGATTAATTCCGACGGAGAAGAAGCTGGTTTCCGATTATATGACGATCCATGTGTTCAGTGTTCCGGTTACGGGAACGGTGAAGGATGTTATCCGGCTGATTCGTGCGACGAGTCATGACGGGTTTCCGGTGGTGGATGAGGAGGGGTGTGTTGTCGGGTTTATTGCGGCGCGGGATATTGTGGGGGCAGCGGCATACGATCCTGTTGCCGGGCTGATGGAGCGGGTGCTTCTGAAGACGTATCCCGACAGCGGTATGACGGATGTGGCACGGAAGATGTTCCGGTTCTGTATTCAGAAACTGCCGGTTATCAATCATCAGGATAAGCTGATCGGTATTATTACGAATGCGGATGTGATCCGGTCGCAGATTGAGAAGGTGACGCCGGAAAAGGTGTTTGACTATATTCAGACACTGAAGACGCTGTACGGCGTGCAGCCGCAGCTTTCCCGCGGGATGGTTCCGGTTGACCGGCTGATGCCGACGCAGTCGAAGGTGTATATGGATGAGCTTGACGGGAGGAGTTATGAGATTACGAAGGGTCTTGCGGAGCCGCTGATCGTGGTGCGGCGGCAGGGAAAGCTGGTTCTGATTGACGGGCATCACCGGGCGGTTGCGGCAAACCGGATGCATCTGAAGGAGCTTGAGGCGTATATCATCGATATTGATTCGGATATTGAGCTGGGTATTGAGAAGACGGCCCGGAATATGCGATTGCGGTCGCTGGATGATGTGCAGGTGCTGGATGAGTCGCGCTGTGCATTTCTTGCATAACTCTTTTTTGTGCCGGAGATAGAACCCGGGAGGGCCTGTTCCGGGCACAGGGCTTTTTGGTACTATCCAAGCATCTATCTCTTTTCAAACGCAGAGGAGAGAGTATGCCGGTAAACAGGAGGAGTCTTGAGGTTGCCGCGCTTCTGCATCAGATTACTGTTCTGTATCAGGAGGATGAGCTGCGGGTACGGGAAGAGCGGGTGGTAAAAATTACGCATGCGGTCCGGAAGTCACAGGAGCTGAGTCCGTCCGAGAAGGAGCGGGTGCGTTCCCTGCTTGCCGAACGGGAATGGGAGCGGCTGAAGGAGTTTCTGGAGACGCTGTGAGAAAAACTATCTATGAAATTTCTGTTCAGTGATCGAAAAAGGAAAGACGGGGAGTTTTTTCCGTCGGAAAAACTCCCCGTGCCGTTACTTACGATGAAATCTTTGTAAAGACATCGGTATTGATGCTGCCGAACTTTCCGTCCCGCGTCACATAGTACCGGAGCCAGCCGGGATCGCTGCCGGTCGCAGCGGCGTCAATCCAGTAGCTTAGCCGGATCGTCTTCTTTTCGTACCCCGGAAGACTTTCGTAGCTGTCGCCGTCGTGCGTCATGATGATGTCAAAGTCCCCGGCAAGAACACTGTCCTCGGATATCTTCCTGCCGTAGTAACTTATCTTATTCCATGCATCCCCGCGATAGTACCAGGTGTACGGCCATCCCTGATCGGATGCGATCGCCACCTTGTCTGCGGCGTCGATTGCGGCCATCATCTCCACAAGGTCTTCCGAGTTCTGTACCTGTACAATCGGTTCTGCAATATCTGCGGGAGTAAACGCCACGTGGAATGTGACCACCAGCAGGAAGGCACATGCAAGAACCATCAGCGGTTTTGTGTACTTTCCGGCAAAGGAGAGTGCATACGCCGCAACGAAGATCATCGGCACCAGCTGGTGCAGTGACAGCCACGGAACCTTTTCACCGATGTAGGCATAGGTGAGGCATGCTATAATCGTCCAGTAGATCGCAAACCGGATGAACTCCTCCTGACGGTTCATTACCGCGGGAGGTTCCGGACGGCGGAAGAGTTCTGTAAAGGAGAACCTCTTTTTTGCCGGAACCGGCGCCGGAGGCGCGGGTCCGGACTCCGTCTCTTCGGCACGCTCAAAGAGTTCCGCATCAGTGGTTTCAGCCGGGGTTTCGTCTGCCGTAACCGGTTTTTCCCCACGCGGACGGCGCAGATATAGTATCACGCCCGCGATTGCAAAGAGAAGAATCGGCAGTTCATACAGTACAAAGAGCAGCAGGTAGTAATACGGCGGGCCGCCAATGCGCTGCTGGTTATGCATGTTCAGCCAGTGTTCAATTGCGGACGGGCCGGCAGTGAGAATCACTTCCGGATGTGCGCCGAACGATGAGTAGAACAGGCATCCGATCCCTGCAAATACGAGAAATGCAAGAACCGCATCGCGCAGCCAGTGTACGGGAAGCGTGATCTTTCTGCTCCACACCAGGTAGAGGAAGAACAGTCCGAATGTTACCAGAATGAGCGGCATGTTCTCCTTTGAGCACATGCCAAGGGCTGCGGCTATACCTGCGATCAGCAGATAATACCATTTTCCTTTCTGAATCCATGCAAGGAAGGCCACTACGATCAGCAGGGAGAAGAACACCACAAAGACATCGTTGCGCAGAAACCGCGAGAAGTAGATCATTTCCGGGGCAATGGCAACAAAGATGCCGGCAATGACCGCAGTCTTTCCGGAAAGATACTGCATCCGGTACAGACAGTACACCAGCGGAATCAGTGCTGTTCCAAATATGCACGGGAGAATGCGGCCTACCAGGTCCGAGTCACCGAACAGCGCAAACATTCCCGCGGTAACATAATACAGGAACGGGCCGTGATACACGGGATCATAGACATATGTTCCCTGTGTCAGCAGCTGATAAGAAAACCATGCGTGAATCGCTTCGTCATGATGAAACAGTTTGAGATCCAAAAAGGCAAATCTCAGAATAAGAGCAACAATCAGAATAGCGAGAAACACGTGTTCAACACGAACACGATTTTGGATGTGTGACAAAAAGGTTGGGGCGGGCATAGGGCCCTCACCTCGGATTTTAGTTCTCCAGAACAATCTCGATGCTGATATCCTTTGGAACCTGGATACGCATCAGCTGTCTGAGCGCACGCTCATCGGCGTCAAGGTCGATGAGGCGTTTGTGAACGCGCATCTGCCAGCGATCCCACGTTGCGGTACCTTCTCCATCCGGGCTCTTCCGGATAGGAACGATAAGACGCTTGGTCGGCAACGGGATGGGTCCTGCCAGATTTACACCGGTACGCTCTGCAATCTCTCGGATACGGGTACAAACCGTTTCCACTTTTTCATAATCCGTCCCAGTAAGGCGTATTCTGGCTTTCTGCATTGTCAATCACCACAAAAAATTCGTGATAGATGAGATTATCTCATCTGCTTTGCTTTAACATTCAGAACGAGACCTGCTGCAACGGTCATACCCATATCACGGACCGCGAAACGTCCGAGCTGCGGGAGTTCCTTTGCCTTCTCGATAACGAGCGGGCGGGTCGGCTGGATGGTGCAGATTGCTGCATCGCCAGCCTTAAGGAATGCCGGGTTCTCTTCCTTAACCTGTCCGGAGCGCGGGTCAAGTTTCTTGTCAAGGGAGATAAACATACAGGCGGTCTGGGAGGTGTGGCAGTGGAACACCGGGGTGTATCCGACGGAAAGGACGGACGGGTGCTGCAGGACAACGATCTGTGCCTGGAACTCCTCGGCAACGGTCGGCGGGTTCTCAACCGGACCACAGACATCGCCACGGCGGACGTCGTTCTTTGCGATACCACGGACGTTGAAACCAACGTTGTCACCCGGCAGTGCCTGCGGGATTTCTTCGTGGTGCATCTCGATGGACTTTACTTCTCCCTCAACGTTTGCCGGCATGAAGGAGACCTTCATTCCTTTCTTCATGACACCGGTCTCGACACGTCCTACCGGGACAGTTCCGATACCGGAGATGGTGTACACATCCTGAATCGGAAGTCTGAGCGGCTTGTCAGTCGGCATGTCCGGCTGCTTGAAGTCGTCAAGTGCTGCAAGAAGGACCGGGCCCTTGTACCACGGGGTGTTCGGGGACGGGGTCTTGATGTTGTCACCGGCGAATGCACTGATTGGGATGAACGGCGTCTCAGCCGGCTTGAATCCGACGGATGCAATGAGCTTGGACATCTTGTCTTTTGCTTCGTTGTACTTCTCTTCGGAGTACTGGACTGCGTCCATCTTGTTGATTGCAACGATGATCTGGTTGATACCAAGAGTCTTGGACAGGAAAACGTGTTCCTTGGTCTGCTCCATCGGGCCTTCGGTTCCGGAGACGACGATGATTGCTGCATCAGCCTGGGATGCACCGGTGATCATGTTCTTGACGAAGTCACGGTGACCTGGGCAGTCCACGACGGTAAAAGAGTACTTCGGAGTCTCGAATTTCTTGTGGGCGATATCAATGGTGATACCTCTCTCACGCTCTTCCTTGAGGGAGTCCATTACCCAGGCGAACTCGAAGGTTCCCTTACCCTTGGATTCTGCTTCTTTCTTGTATGCGTCAAGAATGTGCTGCTGTACGACACCGGTCTCAAAAAGGATACGACCGACAGTGGTGGACTTACCGTGGTCAATGTGACCGATAACGGCAAGGTTCATGTGGGGCTTTTCTGCTGCCATAGTAATTTATCTCCACTTTGACTCATTGATAGGCACCATGCAGGGCACGATACCTGTCTCAATACGAGTATAACAGATTCGATGTAGAACCATATAAAATAATCTGTGAACCGGGACTGGATTCTGTCCGGACCGGGAAACAAGATATCGATAGACTAATACGGATTTGAGGCAGTATTCTGAGTTATGAAGACGTTGCCGCTTAATAGGAAACCAAACGGAAAAGCAACCGTTCTGTGTCAGGACAAGGAAGTATCCGTGCACAGCAGCTGTGTTTTCTGCGCGCACTGCGCAGGTATCCGGGTAAACCGCCGCGTGACGCCGAATCCGTACGCGCAGGCATTCCGCGGATCCAAAGGCGGCCTTCCCCTGGATCAGCAGCTTATGGAAGGCATGATGCTGTTTAATACGGTTATTGAGGATGCAAACGCGACCGATATTGAGTGTTCGGATGATGCCGGATGCGGTTTTGTCACGCTCACGCGCAGACGCTGAAGAGCAGGGCCGAGACTACCGCGACGGCAGCGCGGGCAATTTCATTGCCCGCGCCGGTGACGTCGCCGTTGACGCCGCCGAAACATCTGCGCGCAACCGACCACAGAACAAGAAACACCAGTACTGCCGCAAGGAATCCTGCGGCAACAATGATTTTTTCCGGAAACAGGAGAAGCGGGAGAGCGAGAATGCAGGTGTACACCGCGAACCGCCGCTTTGAGTGTTCGTAAATATAGCTCTGAATGCCTTCGTGGAAGGGTTTTCCCAGAGCCGAGAAGAGCCCCATTACCATTTTGCCGAAGACTTCGCCGCAGAGAACCGCGGCGGCAATCCAGAGGGGCGGCAGTGAAGCGAGACCTGCGAAGGTGATGAGGACAATTGTTATGCCAAGGGCAAGCGCACCCGCACCGGTCGTCCGGTCGGTCATTGCCGTAATCCGTTTTTCGCGGCTGCCGTGCGCCATGAGGCCGTCGCCGAGGTCAAGCAGTCCGTCGAAGTGGTTTGCACCCGTGATGAGGATCACAAGGGCGAGCGTGAGCGCGGCGGTCACAAGGGTGCCGGTGTACCCGAAGTACCAGGCGAGAAGTCCCGGCAGTGCGGCAACCGCGCCGGTCACGTATCCTGCAAGGGGATAGAGCCAGCTGTGCTGCGCGAACCGATCGAAGTCTGCGGGTTTTCCCAGGGGAAGGATGGTGGTAAACTGCAGCAGGGCACGGACCGATTTCATATCTATTATTCCTTGTCAGTCCAAATAGATATAGAACCATGCCTTTTGTATCAGCACGAGCAGACTTCGAACCTGAAGCCCCGATGTTTGCACTCATCCTTGCAAACAGTCTTGTATCGACGATTCCCGGTGTTTCCGGTGCCGGGGAAAGCCCGGAAAAGAGTCTGCTGGTTCCGCCGTTGGATGCGGAGCTGATCCTCAACGGGGAACTGTCCGCCGAGGGGGTTACGCCGAATACACCGACCGGCTGCCCGACACCGGCGGTTCTGACGCTTGCGATGATGGATCTTATCGGGATGCATCCGCTGATGATTGCGGCGGGTATTGAGTCGGAGATTTCTGTTCCGTATCTGAATCTCGGCGGAAAAACCGGCGGCGATCCGCGGGAGGGGAATGCGGTTCCCGAGGCCCGGATACTGTATGAACGGGGAGTAAAAGCGGGGGAGTATCTGTCCCAGACCTGCGATATGCTGGTGCTTGGGGAGTGTCTGCCGGGCGGGACGACGACGGCTCTGTGTGTTCTGCGCGCGCTCGGGTATGCGGCGAAGGTCAGCAGTTGTCTGGTGGATAATCCGGTGACGCAGAAGGAGCAGATTGCCGCCGAAGCGCTCGCCTGTGTTGCGGAGGCCGGTAGTTCCGATCCACTCGATATTGTTGCGATGATCGGCGATCCCATGATTCCGGTTGCGGCAGGTATTGCCGAAGGGTATTCCGGGAAGCTTCTTCTCGCCGGAGGAACGCAGATGCTTGCGGCTGCGGCGGTTATCCGGGCGCTCGGGAATGCGGTGCCGGATGTGGTGACCACTTCGTATGTGTATAACGATGCGACGGCGACGTTCCGGGAGACTGCGGCGGCAATTGGGTGCGACGCGTACTACGTGGATCCTGAATTTGACACGCTCGGCCATGCGGGACTTGCCCGCTATGCGGAAGGCGAGATCAAGGAGGGGTCGGGTGCCGGAGGTGCGATGTTCCTCGCAAGTCTTCTCGGTTACACGCCGGAGCAGATCCGGGCCGCAATTAAGAATCATATCGACGCATACGAATGAGCGATGAACGAAGCTGAGAGAATAGAGGAAGAGGTATGCAGGGCAGGATTTTCCTGTCTCCTCTGCGGGGCATGCTGTAGTGGTCCTGACAATGAGGTTATGGTCTCGCCGCCGGAGATTGCGGTTCTTGCAGCGGCAACCGGTCTTTCGCGGGATGAGATAGCCGAACCGTATCCGGAGTGGATGCAGCAGGACGGATGTACGTTTACGTTTGGCTGGGTGCTGAAACGCGGGTCGGACGGGAACTGTATCTTTCTTGAGAAGAACCGGTGCCGGGTGTATCGTTTCCGTCCGCACATCTGCCGGACGTATCCGTTTATGCTGGACAAGGAGCGTCTCATTGTTTCCGCGTGTCCGGGATGTGTTGCTGGTTGTGAGACTGCGGGTGCCGGGGAGATTACGGGCGATCTCCTGCGGCGGCGGGAGGCTGAGGATGCGGAGCTGGAAAAGACGGAAAATCAGTATCAAAAACATAGTATAATCACAGGTTCAACGATTGTATTCGATAGCAGCGGAGCACATGAGTATTCTCTCCGTCCGAAATGATCATGACAGAAATACATATTGTCGGAACTGCCCACGTTTCGCAGAAGAGTATCGATGAGGTCCGTGCTGCAGTGGATACGGTCAATCCCGATGTTATTGCCATTGAGCTGGATCCCGGACGGTTTGCTGCGCTGAAGCAGCAGATGCGGGAGGCCGAGGATGCGGCAAACGGGATTACCCCTGCGGCAGAGAAGCATGAGTCGCCGGAGGTGAAGGATCTTTTAAAGGGGAACTTTACTCTGATGCTGGTTCAGTGGATTCTGGCGTATGTGCAGCGGAAGATCGGTATGAATGTGGGGATTGAGCCGGGGGCGGAGATGAAGGAGGCTATCCGGCTTGCGGAGGAGCGCGGGATTCGTCTGGTGCTTATTGATCGCGATATCCGGATTACGCTTGCCCGGTTCTGGGGCGGGATGCGGATTCTGGAGAAGGTCCGGCTTATCTGGGCTTTGCTGCAGTCGATGTTTGCGGCGGATGATGAGGATGAGGAGTCCGCAGGCGGAATTGACAAGGTGTCGATTGATGAGCTGACGAATCCGGATATTATTGAGATGGCGCTTGAGGAGTTCCATACGTTTTCGCCGAACGGGGCAAAGGCGCTGATTGATGAGCGTGATGCGTATCTTGCGCACGGGGTGATTGATCTGGAGCGGAGTTCCTATGAACGTGCGGTGGTGGTGGTTGGTGCGGGGCATGTGCCGGGTATCAACCGGTTCCGGGAGGATCCGTCTACGCTTCCGCCGCTTGCGGAGCTGCTGGCAAAGCCGAAGCATTATCCCTGGGGGAAGATCATCGGCGGTCTGTTTGTTGCCATGTTTGCGGTGATTCTGGTTGCGATTGCGTTTTCCGGAGCGACGGAACTTTTGGTGTGGGCAATTGTGTACTGGGTGCTGCTGCATGGGCTGTTTGCGGGTGTTGCAACGCTTCTGGTCCGCGGTCATCCGTTCTCTGCGGCGGTTGCGGCGGCGCTTGCCTGGATGACGTCGCTGAATCCGTTCCTTGCGGCGGGCTGGTTTGCGGCGATTGTTGAGGCGAAGATGCGGCCGCCGACGGCAGGGGATCTGAAGGCGATTTCGCGGGCGGAGTCTATCGGGGAGATGCTGTCGGTTCCGCTGTTCCGCATTCTGCTTGTTGCGGCGGTGGCAAATATCGGGAGTTCGCTTGCGACGGTGTGTTTCTTTGTGTTCTTAACGCCGCTGCTCGGGGTGGATCTGGATATGATGACGCAGATTCTGATGACCGGTCTGTCGAATCTCTGGCAGTTTCTGACCGGCTGGTTCTAATCTTTTTTGGGGGCGGGTTCTGGTAGTAAAAAAGGGAAGTCCGGGAGGGTTAGTCCCGATGTTCGTCTGCGGTCGTTAGCGGGTACCGGCAGGTAACCGATTTCGGCGGACACGTGTTCTCCGGCTGTGTGTGGTGGAATGCTGCCGCAGGCCGGGCGGGTGCACGGTCCCCACCATGAGAAAACAAAAAACATCCCGGAGAACGGATCCCCCGGATCGGCTCCGCTACAGAGCGCTGTGCCTGGAAGAGGACCTGCGGTGTATTTCAGCAAAACAGCAGGTGCAGGATGATAAAGACAAAGCTGAGGAAGAGGAGAAATAAGACGAGTACTGCGATGTATCCTTTTAGGGTTATCATGGTTCTTTTCCTGAAGAGAGATTGAGATAGACGTGCCTCCTCCCGCTGACCGTCACCGGTTTCGGCGGACATCCGTTGAAGCCTGTGTTGCGACGGGGTCCCCGCGGGCGGCGAATGATACACGGTCCCCACCGTGTATGGGGTGCAGATCACGAAGAGCAGCAATCTGCCGCCCGGTATGCGGGGGTGGTGCGCTTCGGGACGGAATTCATGAGTTTACGATTTTTTTTTGAAGATCCCGAAAACGCTCCATCGCAGAGTATGGCGAATGTCCTCTGCCGCCGAGATGGTTCGAGGAAGGAGGGGAAGGGAAGAGAGGATTACTCTCTTCGTCTGAACAGAACCCCTGCGGCAAGGAGTCCTGCCAGTGCGCCGAACACGGGTGCCGGCGCCTGGGTTAAGGTGGGTACCGGGGTTCCGTCGTCAGGTGCTGCGGTTGTGGCGGCAGGGGTGTTCTGCACTCCGGAGGTCGGGCGGGTTTCTCCGGATGTTTCCTGAACGGTGGGACGGGCGGTTGTGCTGCCGGTTGGTTCAGGGGTTGCTTTTTCGATGGTCGGTGCTCCGCCTTTTTCGTAGACGATGGCGAACGGCGAGAAGGATCGTGTCGCTGCGACGTACTTTGCTGCGCCGCGCTCTTCGCCGAGGTAGGTGGTGTCAAGTCTGACCCACTGGCCGCCGGTGTAGTGCTGAAGGGTGATGTCATTGACGGTGTAGCCGTTGTCCGTAAGGACGGCGACCGGGACACTGAACTCTATCTGGGCATATCCTTCGAAGACCGGGCCGGTGATGTCAACGACGGTGTAGCTGTTGGCGGGTGCGGTGACGCCGGTCGGTTTGGTGTTGATGGTTACGGTGCCGCTGGTGCCTTTGGCAAAGGAGATGTCGGTGACGCCGGTTGTGGTGCCGAAGCTGACCTGACCGGTTGCGCTGACCGAGCCGCTGTCGGTTGAGCTGTATCCGTCACCGCCGCCGGAAGGGGTCGGGCGGGGGGGTGTCGGTGTGGGCGCCTGCTGGAAGGCTGCGGCGATGGTATGGCCTTCGTAGACGCTGCTGAAGGTATAGCTGCCGCGTGCACCGACGGAGGCACCGTCAACGATGACGTCTGCGATTGTGTTACCGGCATCAGGGGTGATGGTGAAGGTCCTGCTCTCTCCGGCAGGGACGGTGACCGCGCCGCTCGGGCTGATGCTGCCGCCCGCACCTGCGGTTGCCGTAATGGTGAAGGAAGCTTCGGAGAATTCTGCGCTGATGGTGTGAGTTTCTTTGACGTTTGCAAAGCTGTAGTAGGTGATGGCTCCGACGGAGGCACCGTCAACTTTGACATCTCTTACGATATAGCCGGGGTTGGGGATGATATCAAAGGCCTGGCCCTGTCCTTCGACCACGGGGATTGCACCGGCCGGGCTGATGCTGCCGCCTGAGCCTGCGGTGGCGGTGATGGTATGGGTTGTTTTAGCCGGGTCGTTGACGATGACGGTGACTCTGGCAACGGCAGTGCCGGAGGTCGCGGTGATGACGGCGGTTCCGCCGTTGTTGCCGGTGATGGTTACCTGATTTCCGTTCTGAGTGATGGAGGCGTATGCTGCACCGCTTTGAACTGCCCAGACGATTGAGGCACTGTCAAGGACCCGATCCAGAGTGCTGTTTTTTGCTGTTGCGGTGATCTGTGCAGCATTGCCTTTTTGGATAGTGACGGATGTGTCACCCGGACTGAGGGTGATCGAATCAGCGGTTGGTTCGAGGACGGTAATCTTTGCTGCGCTGCTGTGCGTCCAGGTGGTGATGCCGCTTTCGGTGTAGGTGACGTTTGCGCGGTAGTAGAAGGTGCCTGCACTGCTGATGTCAGGGGTGTAGGATGCTGCATCGCTTCCGACGGTACTTACGTCTGCGGCAAAGGTCGGGTCGGTGGATTTCTGCCACTGGTAGGTGAGAGCTTGGCTGCCGGGCGCGGTTGCGCTGACGGTGAGCGGGTCTGCTTCGGCCTGACCTTTGGTGTAGGTTGCACTCTGCGGCTGGGCGGTGATGGCTGGTTTGCCGACGACGGTGATGGTGACGTCAGCTGTTTTGGTTGTGTCGCTGGTGAGTTTGGCGGTTGCGGTGTACGTTCCGGCCGCTGCGGCTGTGAATGCTGCGGTGGTTCCGGAGGTGTCACCGCCGGTCCGGATGAGACCGGGGTCGAGTTCCCAGGTGATCGGTTCACCGGCACGGTTTTTGCTGTCAGCGTCGGTTGCGGTGATGGTGATCTGTGCAGCTGCACCGGTTTCCACGGCGGCAATTGTCGGTGTGACAGCTATTGCTGTGATCTCCGCGTCAGAGACGAGGATGGTAACTGCTTTGTTTGCGCTGGGATTCTTGCCGGCGGTTGCTTTGAGTTTTGGTTCATCAGGACTTGTTGCACTGACACCGGTTACGTTGACGGTTGTTGCGGTCTGGTCGCTGAGTGTGAGGTGACCGTTGTCGTCGTCCACTTTCTCCCAGGTGACAGGTTCGTCTTTGAGGAGAAGGCTGCCGTTATAGACGCGGGCGCCGAAGGTTGCACTGGTTCCGTGGCCGATGGTGATGCTGTCTCCGGTGATCTCGGCTCCGCCTTCGCCGGTGATGACGACGCGGTCAGGGACCGGGGCGGTGACCTCAAGGAGGGGGTCGGAGGTGAACTCTTTTTCGCTGATGCCGCTGTTTTTGAGGACGGCGGTTACGCTGTAGGTACTCCCTGCGGTAAGGCCGGTGACCTGAAGGCCGCTGATGGTGCTTCCTTTTGCGAAGGTGCCGCTCACGGTCTGAGATGGATTCTCGCCGAGTTTGACGTGAACATCGGTTGCGTCGTTGGCGTTCGGGTCGAGCCGGATGCTGACGTTGGCGATGGTGGCGTTGATCCATTCGACGGCGACGTTCTCTGCGCCGCTGAGGGCAACGGGTTTGTTGAGGGTGCCGACGATCTTCTTTCCGGCATCATCGGCGGCAAGGGTCCATTTGCGGGTGTCGGCAAGGGTAAAGCGCGGGAGGAGCTCGGATGCGGTCCCTCCGGCGGTGTCATCGATGGTGAAGATGGTTTTGCCGTCGAGGCTCTCATTGTCGAGGACGAGTTGTTTGAGGGAGCCGGTGAAGCCGTCTTTGATATGAATACCGTCCTCCGGCAGGTAGCTGATCGAGAGGGCCTGATCGTTCCCAAAGCTGGTGGCACCGGCGAGGGAGTACTTGTAGGTAGAGGATGGCGATGTGGAATAGATATCGAGCCTGATTGCAGTGTTGGTGGTTCCGGACGTGTCTTTGTTGTTGCGGAAGGTAACATTGCTGAGTTCCAGAATTAGGTCCCTTATCTCATGCGTAGATAGATACACACCGCCGTACTCGGTGGCCGTGTTGTCGGAGATGGTTCCGCCCGACAGCGTGAACGTGCCGCCAGTCAGAACATCCACCCCGCCGCCCTTCTTGGCCGTGTTTCCGGAGATCTCACCGCCAGACATCGTGAACACGGCGGCGTAAGTCATAGCCACCCCGCCGCCTCTGCCTTTGGTGGCCGTGTTGTTGGAGATCTCGCCGCCGGACATCGTGAACGTGCCGTCATACACCTCCACCCCGCCGGCGTTGGTACCGGCAGTGTTGCCTGATATGGTTCCACCGGACATCGTGAACTGACCGTTCAGCACACGCATCCCACCGCCGTCGTTGAAGGCCGTGTTGTTGGAGATCTCGCCGCCGGACATCGTGAACGTACTGTCATCCACATGCACCCCGCCGGCGTAGATGCCAGTGTTTCCGGAGATGGTTCCACCCGACATCGTGAACGTACTGGCGCTATTCACAAACACGCCCACCCCCTGGGAGCCGGCGGTACCAGTGTTGCCTGATATGGTTCCGCCCGACAGCGTGAACGTACTGCTGGTATACACAGACACGCCTCCGCCGGCCCCGGAACCTCTGACCCTGCTGTTTGTCAGGGTGACACCACTGTTCATCGTGAGATTGCCGCCGGACGTAACAGTGATGAGTCCCATCCTTCCCTCGAAGGGCTCGCCCTGGCCGTCTATCGTCAGCTTTGAGTTTTCATCGCTGCCAAGCGTAAGATTGCCGTCGCTGCCGGTTACGTTGATGAGATGGAAGCCCGTGCCGCCGCGCCAGATGGTGTGGCCAGCTCCGAGGATGGTCATTTCGCCGGTGATG